>JANNNE010000263.1:0-15128 GCA_031398385.1 Ideonella sp. | reverse complement strand
GACCTCGGCGCGCGCGAACCGAATATCCAGGTCTGGAATGTCAACCTGCGCGGCGACCGTTCATTGACGCTGCGCCATGTCCAGCACAACGATCGGCCGCTGCACGACAGCGCGCAGGAAATGCTCAAGCATGTAGCCCGACTGTGGGGTTTCGGCGTGCAGCTCGAAAGCGTCGACTCGGCCGGTACGGTACAGAAGCGCTGGTCGGTCAGCGCCCCGGCGCGCTGAGCTGCTCGCAGCGCGCGGCGATGCGCTCCAGCACATTGCCGTGAACGGCGGCACCGTTGCGTGAAGCCAGCGCACGCGCGCTGGCGGCAAAGCCTGCCGAGCCGGTGATCGCCTCGATGGCCATGGCCAGTGAATGTCGAACTTCGTCCGGCCACAACACGATGCCTGCGCCAGTCGCTGCGACCCGCCGAGCGATCAACATTTGTTCAGCATGTGTCGGCACCAACACGGCCGGTAACCCGGCCGACAGCGCGTGATACAAGCTGCCGCTGCCGGCATGCGACAGCAGCAAGTCCGCCGTTTCCAATCCGCGTGGGATATGAATCATGCGGTTGGTGATGTGCAAGCGGGAATTGCTGAAACGGCGCGCTTCTTCATCCGCCGCACCGGCAACGACCAGCAACGTCGACCAGGGACCTGTGCTCAGGCAGGCGACGATCGGTTCATAGGCGGGATGGTCGCGCGGCAGATAGGCCAGGACGCGCGGACCGGAAGTCGACGGCCAAACCGGCTGGTCGCCCATCGGTCGCGCCTCGGGCCAGCCCCAGCTGGGGCTCGGTTGCGCAGCCCGACCCGAGCGATAGTGATCGAGCTCGGGCCAGCCCAGAAGAAAGTTTTCGTCGGCAGCCAGCAACTCGTGCAGTGCCGCCATGGGCGGCTGGCGCAGCGCCGCCAGCACCTGATTGCATGTCGCCAGTGCACGTGCATCGGCATCGGCCAGGCGCGAAGCCGGAACCGATTCCCACTCGCGGAAAGCCAGCATCGGACTGCACGCTGGCGGAATGCCGAACCCGTTGCCGAACAATGCCTTCGAAACCGGCAGGCCGCGAGCCCCGAGCAGCGCACTCGGTGCGTGATCGCAAACTAGCAGGTCGGGCTCGATTGCCGTCATCAAGCCGCGCCAGGCTTGCGCGATCGCGATCATCGCGTCGGCGTCGAGATAACCCGCCTGCAGCAGCAGCTCGGAATAACTGGCGGCTTCGGGCAGACCTTGCAACCTGTGCAGCCAGAGCGGCGCCTGCCAAGGGTGAAGTCGACCGCTTTCGAGGCCACGCCCGAACAGGCGGTTGCACGACGCGAGATCCTTCCACACCAGATGCACCTCGTGGCCGCGATCGAGCAAGACCTGCGCAAGCTGGCTCAGCGGCATCGCATGACCCAGGCCGGCGCCAAGCTCCCATGCCAATGCGACGCGAGCCATCGCTCAGGATTGATCCGACGTCTGGTGCAGCGACGAAAGCGTTCGAGCCGTCACCGATGCCGCCACACAGGCAATCGCCCCGGTGCCACGATCACAGTGCAAATATCTTGCCCGGGTTCATGATGTTCTTCGGATCGAGCGCCAGCTTCAGCTTGCGCATCATCGACACCGCGCTGGCCCCGGCTTCGCTGATCAGGAAGTCCATCTTGTGCAGCCCGATGCCGTGTTCACCGGTGCAGGTGCCGTCCATCCGCAAGGCCCGCTCGACCAGCTGCCGGTTCAGGCGTTCGGCGGTTTCACGCTCTTGCGGAATCGCCGGATCCACCAGATAGCCGAGGTGGAAATTGCCGTCACCGACATGGCCGACGATGAAATAGGGCAAGCCCGAGGGCTCGACTTCGGCGACGCTCTCATTGATGCAGTCGGCCAGGCGGGAGATCGGCACACAGGTATCGGTGGTCACGCAGCGGCATCCCGGCTTGGTCTGCAAGGCCGCGAAGTAGGCGTGGTGGCGCGCGGTCCAGAGCTTGGTGCGCTCTTCCGGCGTGGTGGCCCAAACGAAGCCCTCACCACCGAACTCGGCGGCGATCTCCTGCACGGTGGCCGCCTGTTCGGCCACACTGGCCTCGCTGCCGTGGAATTCCATCAGCAACATCGGCGATTCCTGCAGCGTCAGCTTGTCGTGCCGATTGACCGCCCGCACCGAATTCGCGTCCAGCAGTTCGCAGCGCGCGATCGGAACGCCCATCTGGATCACCTGGATCGTGGTCCGCACGGCGGCGTCGATGCTCGGGAAACTGCAGGTGGCAGCCGAGATCGCCTCGGGTTGGGGATACAGCTTGAGCGTGATCTCGGTCATCACGCCCAGGGTGCCTTCGCTGCCGATCATCAAGCGGGTCAGGTCGTAGCCGGCCGACGACTTGCGCGCCCGGGTACCGGTTTCGATCACCTCGCCCTGCGCCGTGACCACCTGCAAGCCGAGCACGTTTTCGCGCATGGTGCCGTAGCGCACGGCATTCGTGCCACTGGCGCGGGTGGCGCTCATGCCGCCCAGCGTGGCATCGGCGCCTGGGTCGATCGGAAAAAACAAGCCGGTGTGGCGAATCTCGTCATTCAACTGCTTGCGGGTCACCCCCGCCTGTACCGTGACCGTCAGATCCTCGGCCTGCAACGCCAGAACCTTGTTCATGCGTCCCAGATCCAGGCTGACCCCGCCTTGAACCGCAAGCAGATGACCTTCGAGCGACGATCCGACACCGAATGGAATCACCGGTACCGAAAACCGATCGGCAAGCTTGACCGCATCGGCCACATCCTCGGTGCTTTCGCAAAAGATCACGACATCCGGCGGAGGCGCATCGATCGGCGACTCGTCGCGGCCGTGTTGCACCCGCACCGCCATTGCGGTCGAGCAGCGATCGCCGAATCGCTCGCGCAACAGATCGACCATTTCAGCCGGAGCCGGACGCGGCTTCAGTTCGGGTATCAGGTGAGTGGGCAGCGGTGCATTCATCAGGGAACTCCGGTGGCAATCAGACGGGCACGGCGGACCGCACGGTAGGCATCGTCAAAGCCTACCACCTCCCCGGCAGGCGCGGCAATTACCGGCAAGTTCCGAATGGTCGATCACGCATGACGCCAGGGGAACCTCCGGCCACCTTGTAGGTCTGCGCCTACAGCAAGCCGATCTGCAGGAAGGCAAAATCCGGATATGGACAGCGCGCCGGAAGGGGCAAAATCTGATGACGACCGCTTGCCAGCACAAACGTGCGCACGACAACCCATGAATTCGAGCCCCTACCACATCCTGGTCGTAGATGATGAACCGACGCATCGATCGGCGATCGAGGCAACCTTGGCAGGCAACGGCATGGTCATCGTTCATGCCGACTCCGGCGCGCAGGCGCTGCGTCTGCTGGAAACTCAGCACATCGACCTGGCCCTGGTGGCCGTGAAGATGGCTGCCATGGACGGCTACCAGGTGGCCAGGCATATCCGCAGCATCGATCGCCTGCGTCAGATCCCGATCGTTTTGCTGTCCAGGGGTGAACGTCAGTCGGTGAGCGAATTTTCGCCATTTGAAGGCGGGCTGGTCGATTTTCTGTATCACGCCGAAGATCAACGGGCAGTCGCCGCCAAAGTCCACGTCTTCATGGACCTGCATCGACAACGGCAGGACATGGCGGAAAAGCTCGAGGAGACCAAGCGGCTGTCGCGCGTCAATGCGCTGATGGTTGGCGCCTTGTCTCACGACATCCGGACACCGCTGGCCGCATTGGCGCTGAACTCGGAGCTGGTGATCCGGCGCGCCGACCAGGCCGGACTGCGCCAGGCCGGCGAACGCATGAAGGCAGCCACCGCGACCCTCGGACGCCAAGTCGATCACCTGGTCAACTTGTCGAGCCTGCCGGGCGATGATCTCCGCCCGGAGATCGTACTGGCCGATCTGGCCGAACTCGCCAGAAGCCGGATCGGCGTCGCCTCCGAATTCATGCTGGCCGGCATCGAGGTCGGCGTGCAGGTCGATGGCGAGGATGTACGCGGAAACTTCGACCCTGCGCTGATTGGCGAAGCACTCGACCAGTTGCTGTTGTTGTGCGCGATCCATGGCGCCGGCGTGCCTGTCAATGTCCAGGTCGATGGCCGCTCGCTGCGCTCACTGGCACTGCGCGTCACGATGGACCTGGTGCTGCCCGATGCGTCCTGCCAGCACCTGTTCGGGGGCGGAAGCCCGGTCCCCGGCCTGCCGCCGTCACAGGTCGGACCCGGCCTGCACGTGACCGAACGCGTTGCTCGCGCACACGGCGGCTCGTTTGTCGGCCGCTCGCGCGACCGCCAGGGCACGCTGTTCGAACTGATCCTGCCGCGCACGGAAGCATAGCGCGGGCGGGCACAATCCCATGGCCAGCCGCAAAGCGGGTTCCTGAAGGCTGATCCGGCTGCGACCGAAGCGCGGACTCTTCTTCTACACTGCAGCAGAAATCGGCCAGACGAATTGAATTGATTTGCCAGAGGCTCCCCATGATCAGAGTTGTGATAGTCGATGACCACGCCGTCGTACGAGCCGGCCTCAAGCAATATTTCGCCGATCAGGTCGACCTTCGTGTCACCGGCGAGGCGGCGAACGGCCGCGAAGCACTCGACCTGGTGCGTCGGGGAGACGTGGATGTGATCGTGATGGACCTGTCGATGCCCGACCAGAGCGGGGTCGACGCGCTGGCGGCGATCAAGGCTCGTGAACCCGGGCTTCCGGTGCTGATTCTCAGCGGCTATCCGGAAACCCACTACGCGACCACCTTGCTCAAGCAAGGTGCGAGCGGCTACCTGAACAAGGAATGCGACCCGGAAGAAATCGTGAAGGCGATTCGAACGGTGTTCCGGGGTCGTAAATACATCACTCCGGCAGTCGCCGAGATGCTCGCGGACGGTTTGTCCGGCGACGTCGACAAGCTGCCTCACGAGCTGCTGTCCGAGCGCGAGTTCCAGGTTTTCTTGCGCCTGGCCAAAGGCGAGGCAATTGGCCAGATGGCCGACAGCATGGCGCTTTCGGTGAAGACCGTCAGCACCTACCGCACACGGGTGATGGAGAAAATGCGCCTGTCGTCGAACAGCGACCTGACCTACTACGCCATGAAAAACGGCCTGATTCAGTGAGCCGGATCAGGTCGCCAGGTCGCCTAGTTCAGTTTGGCAGCAGCCAACTGCTCGCCATAGGCCAGCAACTCCTCGACTTCTGCCGATTTGTCGAAGATGCGATCCGCGCCGAGCCCGAGGCAACGCTGACGGATGTCGCGCGTCGCATAGTTCGACAGCACCACCAGCCTGGCCGCAGGCTGCAGTTTTCTGGCCTGGCGCAGCACCTCGAGTCCGGTTCCTGACCGGAGCACGATGTCGATGATGACCAGGTCGCAGGTGTGGTCAAAGCGGCGCATCCACTGCACCGCTTCTGATTCTTCTTCGGCCGTCGCGATCACCTCGATCGGCAACATCTCCTCCAGCGTGGAGATCAGGTTCTGACGGATCACCGGACTGTCTTCGACCAGAAAGCAGCGCAACAGCGGAGGCGACTGCGTGGCGGCAGCCCCCGTGTCACGCTTGCCTGCAAACTCGGCCGCCAGACGGCTCGATGGACGACCCATGTGCACACCGGCAACTTGCCGGTCCGCGTCACGGGGGTCTTCGGCTGCCGGGCTCGGCTCGCAGGACATTCGGATACTCCAGGGTCTTGATGATGACTTGATGGTGCACCGCTTGCCTGCCGCCAACCATCGGTGATGCGCGCGCCAAGGTGTGGGTTGTGTCCTACCGGCGCGCCGCAATCAGGCGATCAAACGGCTGATCGGGCCGAACCATCAACCCGGACGGACGACAATGCCGTTCTTGACGCCCTTGACACCCTTGGCGGCCCGCGCGATCTCTTCGGCGACCCGTTTCTCGTCGTTCGATTTGGCAAAACCGGTCAGCATCACTGTTCCGTCCAGCGTCTCGACACTGATCGAGGATGCGGCGACGGTCCTGTTTTCGACGAATTTCGCCTTGATCGCCGTTGTGATGCCGGCATCACTGACATATTCCTTGACGTTTTCCTGACCACGCGTGACCGCACATCCCGGCAACACGGTCAGGGCGGCGACGGCAGTAACGACAGCAACAAGGGTGGATCGTGCAAACATGGGTTTCTCCTGAAAAAATCCGATCGAGGGTCGATCGGAGGCCGATCGATGTCAATGTGTCTGCCGCAGCCACCCGAGGCGGCGTGCAGGCCACAACCGAAGCGTAGCCACAGACCATCTCGCCGGGTGTCGGCGCAGCGGAGTAGCGCGTGTAGGACAGACAAGCGTCAGCATCGGGCCCCGATCCACCAGCGCGCAGAATGTCGACCATGCCAGGACCGAAACCCAACGCGACCGTCTCGCGCCGATGAAGACGCTGTATCTGTTGATGATGCTGGGCGGCGTGCTGGTATCGCTGGGCCTGATCGCCGGCCTCTATTCACGGCGCATCGGGGTCTCCCACCTGCTGGTCTTCCTGATCGTCGGCATGCTGGCGGGCGTCGACGGACCGCTGGGCCTGCCATTCGCCGATTACCAGATGGCCGCCGCAGTGGGCAACGTAGCCCTGGCGCTCATCCTGCTCGACGGCGGGCTGCGAACCCCGCAGAAGAGCATCCGGATCGGCATGCTGCCGGCCGGCCTGCTGGCCACTGTCGGCGTCGCCTTGACCGCGGCCATCGCCGGCGTGGTTGCCTCGCTGGCACTGCAGCTGGACTGGCAGCATGGCCTGCTGCTCGGCGCGGTGATCGCGTCAACCGATGCCGCAGCGGTATTCGCCCAGTTGTCGCAAAGCGGCGTCAAGCTGAAACCGCGGCTGGCGGCCACCATCGAAGTCGAATCCGGTCTGAACGATCCGATCGCGATGTTCCTGACGCTGGCGATGATCACACTGATCCAGGCGCCGGACGGCGCACCAGCGGCGATTGCCTGGTTGCTGGTCGAACAGGTAGGCTGGGGCCTGTTGGTGGGATTGGGCGTGGGTGCCGCCGTGGCGCGCGTGCTGCTCCGATTGCCGATCGAAAAGGATCACGACGGCCTCAGCGCGCTGCTGCTGGCCACCGCCGGACTGACCACGTTCGCCCTGGTCGGCCTGCTTGATGGATCCGGGTTCCTGGCGGTCTACATATTCGGTCTGGTGGTCGGCAACCAGGCGCGTCGGGTGGTCCAGCCGGCGCTGACAGCCCTGAACGGCTACACCTGGCTGGCGCAGGCCGGTCTGTTCCTGTTGCTTGGTCTGCTCGTCACTCCTCACGCCTTGCTGCACCTGGGATTTCCGGCGCTGGGCATCGCAGTGACCTTGATGCTGGTGGCCAGACCCATGGCGGTCGCCATCTGCCTGACGCCGCTTCGCTTCAGCTGGCGCGAGCAAGTCTTCGTGGCTTGGGTCGGCTTGCGCGGAGCGGTACCGATCGTCCTGGCAGCCTACCCGGTCTTGGCCGGCCTGAAGGGGTCGCAACGCTTCTTCGACATCGCATTCGTGGTGGTGTTGAGTTCACTGCTGCTGCAAGGGCCGTCGATGGGTTGGCTGGCACGGCGATTGCGCCTGACCGGAAGCGGCGCTTCCGGAACTTCGCCGCTCAATTCCTGAGCATCGCCGTCGCAATGCGGGGTTTTCCATAAGTCCAAGTTGACGCGTCAACGCACGGCCCTGCCTTAAGCTCGTCCGGCTACGCAAATGGTAGCGTCGCGACACTCGAATCGACGAAAGAGATCAACGGCATGAGCGCAAACAACCGCAGCGGACGTCTGGCCCGCGACGCCATGGCTTTCGTTCTGGCCGGCGGCAGGGGCAGCCGGCTGATGGAGCTGACCGATCGCCGTGCCAAGCCTGGCGTGTTTTTCGGTGGCAAGACGCGCATCATCGACTTCGCACTGTCGAACGCGCTGAATTCGGGCATTCGCCGCATCGGCGTGGCGACCCAGTACAAGGCGCACAGCCTGATCCGCCACATGACACGCGGCTGGAGCTTTCTGCGTGCCGAACGCAACGAGAGCTTCGACATCCTGCCCGCCAGCCAGCGGGTTTCCGAAGACTCCTGGTACAGCGGCACCGCCGACGCGGTTTATCAGAACATCGACATTGTCGAGAGTTATGCACCCAACTACATGGTCGTGCTGGCAGGTGATCATGTCTACAAGATGGACTACGAGGTCATGCTGCAGCAGCATGTCGATTCGGGCGCCGATGTCACCGTCGGATGCCTCGAGGTGCCACGCATGGAAGCCACCGGCTTCGGTGTGATGCATGTCGACGAACACGGCACGATCAAGCGCTTTTTCGAGAAACCCGCCGATCCACCCGGCATCCCCGGCAACCCGGCGCTGGCGCTGGCCTCGATGGGAATCTATGTATTCAACACCGACTATCTGTTCGAACTGCTGACGCGCGATGCCGCCGATGCCGCGTCAAACCACGATTTCGGCAAGGACCTGATTCCTTGGGTTGTCGAACACGGCAAGGCGGTCGCACACCGGTTCGCCGACTCGTGCGTGCGCTCGGCGCACGAGGCCGAGGCCTATTGGCGCGATGTCGGTACCGTCGACGCTTACTGGGAAGCCAACATCGACCTGACCGCCATCACGCCGGCGCTCGACATCTACGACACCGAGTGGCCGATCTGGACCTATGCCGAGCTGACGGCACCCGCCAAGTTCGTGCACGACGAGGAAGGCCGACGCGGCCACGCGATCAGCTCGATGGTGTCGGGTGGTTGCATCGTCTCGGGCACCGAGCTGCGGCGCTCGCTGCTGTTCACCGGCGTGCGCACCAATTCCTTCGCGCAGATCGACGAGGCGGTGATCCTGCCCTACGCCACCGTGCAGCGCCACGCCAGGTTGAAGCGCGTCGTGATCGACCGCGGCGTGGTGATCCCGGAAGGCCTGGTAGTCGGCGAAGACCCGGTGTCCGACGCGCGGCGGTTCCGCCGCACCGAGGCCGGGGTCTGCCTGATCACGCAGCAGATGATCGACCAGCTCATCGACTAGATCCGACCGCGAAGCTCGGTTTGGTGAGCCGGCTGAGATCGGTGCCGCGTGGCCGGCCTTCTGATCGCCGGCCGCCGGCTCGATGATCGATCCCCTCAACCGATCGTCATCAGGCTGGCATTGCCCCCGGCTGCCGCGGTGTTCACGCTCATCGACCGCTCGACCAGCAGGCGCTCCAGCGCGATATCGGTCTGCCCGGGCGCCAGTCGCTGAGCGCCGATGATCGGGCCCGGCCGCTCGGCCAGACGCTGGCAGGTCTGGCGCAATGCGGCTTCATCGCCATGCAACAGCACGGCATCGAAGGCCACGGTCGCCGCGGTCCAGTCGTGGGCGATGACGATCGAGTCTTGCACCAGTGTCGGCAACTGGTCGCGCAGGACCAGCGTGCTGGTCGACCAGACGGCGCGGCTGCCGACGGCCAAGACTGCGGCCAGCTGAGTCAGGCGATCGGCGTCGTCTTCAGCCAGGCCGAGCACGGCCTGGCGTGGCAGCAGCGTATACAAGTTGCTTTCGCCGGTCGGTCCGCGCAGCACGCGCGCCGCACCGCTGCGCGACGCAGCGGCGTATCGGTCGCACAGTGCGGCCAGCGGCGCCCGCCCGCTGTCAGCAGCCCACTGCCGCAAGGCCAGCAAGGCGCCGACGGGACGGGCCGGCAACGGGGCCGCAGCGCCTTCCCCGGCGTTACCCAGCAAGGCGGTCATTTCGGCCTCGGGCCGGCACGACAGCAGTCGATACAGATAGAGCGGTCCACCCGCTTTCGGACCGGTCCCCGACAGCCCTTCGCCGCCGAACGGCTGCACACCGACCACCGCCCCGACCATGTTGCGATTGACATAGATGTTGCCGGCATGGGCCATCGAGGTCACGCGGGCGATGGTTTCGTCGATCCGAGTATGCACGCCCAGAGTCAGGCCATAACCGGTGCCATTGATCTGTTCGAGCAAGGTGTCGAGTTCCTGGCGCTTGTAGCGCACGAAATGCAGCACCGGGCCGAAGATTTCGCGCTGCAGGTCGGCCAGCCCATCCAGCTCGATCAGCGTCGGCGCAACGAAGCTGCCGCGCCGGGCCAGCTCGGAGGCAGGGTGAATCGGCTGATGCACCCGCCGACCCTTGGCTCGCATCGCATCGATGTGACGCTCGATATTGGCTTTTGCCTCGGCATCGATCACCGGGCCGATATCGGTCGCCAGCAGCCCGGGGTTGCCGATCCGCAGCTGCTCCATCGTGCCGCGCAGCATCTCGAGCACACGATCGGCCGCCTCTTCCTGGATGCACAAGACACGCAGCGCCGAACAGCGCTGGCCTGCGCTGTCGAACGCCGAGGCGACGACATCGACGACAACCTGCTCGGCCAGTGCCGACGAGTCGACAATCATCGCGTTCTGTCCACCGGTCTCGGCTATCAGCGTGACCGAATGGCCGTGTGGGTCGACCCGTCCGGCGATGGTTTTTTGCAGGATGCGCGCCACTTCGGTCGAGCCGGTGAACAACACACCCATCACCCGCACATCGCCCACCAGGCTGGCACCGACGGTTTCGCCGCGGCCCGGCAACAATTGCAGGGCAGCATGCGGAACCCCCGCGCTCCACAAGATGCGGACCGCCTCGGCGGCGACCAGCGGCGTCTGTTCGGCCGGCTTGGCGAGCACCGGATTGCCAGCCGCCAGGGCTGCAGCGAGCTGCCCGGTAAAGATCGCCAGCGGAAAGTTCCACGGGCTGATACAGACCACCGGTCCGAGCGGCCGGTGGCTGTCGACGCCAAACTGACGACCCGCTTGCTGCGCGTAGAAGCGCAGGAAATCGACCGCCTCGCGCACCTCCGCAATGCCATTGGCAGCGGTCTTGCCGGCCTCACGCATCAGCAGCCCGATCAGCTTGCCGGCAGATGCCTCCATCTGGTCAGCCGCGGCAGCCAGCGCGGCGGCACGAACCGCCGGCTCGACAGCCGCCCAGACCGGTGCAAAACCAGCGGCCGATTGCAGCGCGCGCTCGACCTCTTCGGCCGTAGCCTCCCGAACGCGACCGACCTGGTCGCGACGGTCGGCCGGGTTGAGTGCCAGCTGCCAGCCATCGCCCGCGCGCGCGCTTCGATCGATCGGCTCGGCAATCTGCGCCGCGGCCTCCCATTGCCGCGCAACACCGTCGCGCAACGTCGCGTCGAGCCCGGCCAGGCAGGCCTCGTTCGACAGGTCGAGGCCGAGCGAATTCGGCCGCTCGGCGCCGTACAGGTCGATCGGTAACGGGATCGACGGATGCGGCCGGCCGAGCTGGCCCTCGCTGGCCGCGAGCTGCTCGACCACCACGACCGGGTCGCGAACCAGTTCCTCGATCGCGATCGTCCGGTCGGCGATGCGGTTGACGAACGAAGTATTGGCGCCGTTCTCGAGCAACCGGCGCACCAGGTAGGCGAGCAGGGTTTCGTGGCTGCCCACCGGCGCATAGATGCGGCACGGGCGGCCGAGCTTGCCGGCTGTCGGCGCGCCCACCACCTGCTCGTACAAGGGCTCGCCCATGCCGTGCAGACACTGGAATTCATACTGACCCGGCGTGTAGCTCGACGGATCGGCCATCTGATAGATCGCCGCCAGCGTCTGCGCGTTGTGGGTGGCGAACTGCGGATAGACCGCCTCCGGCGCGGCCAGCAGCTTACGCGCGCAGGCCAGGTAGCTGACATCGGTATAGGACTTGCGGGTGAACACCGGATAACCTTCCAGCCCGTCGATCTGCGCACGCTTGATTTCGCTGTCCCAGTACGCGCCCTTGACCAGCCGCACCATCAGCCGGTGTCCGCTGCGTTGCGCCAGATCGACGATGAAATCGAGCCCGAACGGGCAACGCTTCTGAGAGGCCGGGACCACGAAGCCGATGCCGTTCCAGCCGGCCAGTGCGGGCTCGAAACACAGCCGCTCCAGCAGATCGAGCGACAACTCCAGCCGATCGGCTTCCTCGGCATCGATATTCAGACCGATGTCGTAGCGGCGGGCCAGCAGGGTGAGATCGCGCAGCACCGGATACAGCTCGTCGAACACCCGCGCGCGCTGCGCCCGGACATACCGCGGATGCAGCGCCGACAGCTTGATCGAGATGCCCGGCCCTTCGTAGACGCCGCGCCCGGCCGAGGCCTTGCCGATCGCATGGATCGCCTGCTCGTAGGACGCGCGGTAACGCTGCGCGTCATGTTCGGTCAGCGCCGCCTCGCCGAGCATGTCGTACGAATAACGAAAGCCCTCGGCTTCGAGTTCGCGCGCATGGTCAAGCGCCTGGCCGATCGTCTCGCCGGTGACGAACTGCTCGCCCATCAGACGCATCGCCATGTCGACGCCCTTGCGGATCAGCGGCTCGCCGCCTTTGCCGATCAGGCGCGTCAGAACCGTGGACAAGCGCATCTCGCTGTGGGTGGCCACCAGCTTGCCGGTCAGCAACAGGCCCCAGGTGGCGGCGTTGACGAAGATCGAGGGGCTGCGACCGGCGTGCGACTGCCAGTGGCCATCGGCAATCTTGTCGCGGATCAGCGCATCGCGCGTGGCCGCATCGGGAATCCGCAGCAGCGCTTCGGCCAGACACATCAGCGCGACGCCTTCCTGGGACGACAAGGCATATTCCTGCAGCAGGCCCTGCACCAGCCCGACCCGCCCACCGGCGTTCTTGCGCCCGCGCAGCTGTCGGGCAATGCGTTGCGCCAACTCGTCCGAAGCACGTGCCAGCGGCGGCTCCAGCCGTGCCTGCGCCAGCAACGGTGGCAGCGCATCGGGCTCGGAAAGCCGGTAGGCCGCGGTGATGGATGCGCGCAGCGCTGTCGCAGCGCTCAGTTCGGTTTCGGCAAAGGTCGGATCGGTCATGGCTGCAAACTTTCTGGTGAACAGGTCAATGGTGCCGGATACTGGGCAGAATATTCATCCAGAAAATCTTGGCCATGTTGAATAAAGTTCAGTCGCCAACCGACCGTTTTCCGGGATCTGAATCGCCTCGACCTGCGCATCCTGGCAGCCCGCCAGGCCGACGGCCGAATCTCCAACCGCACCTACGCCTGCCTTGAGGCTGATCAATCCGGGGTTGTGCCACGACAGTTGCACTCGCCAGGAGCCTCGAACCCGGGCACGGTGTTCGTTCACCCGCGCGGTTCACCGCCGAGCCGGAACCATTCATCCGTCGAATCTGCAGTCCAGCCCCGCAGACGGTCCGCCGATCACAAGCCGCTGGCCGTCGGGCCGGGCGATACCTAGAGTTCGCTCCATGCCGCAACAACAGCGCGGACCCAACCAAGCCAGGAGCACATCATGATCGACCGCCTCTTCAGCCTCACGCTCACCCTCGCAGTCCTGATCGGCAGCACGCTGGCGATCGGGTCGGACCTGCTGAGCTCACATACCGACGCTGCGCGAACCAGCGCGGTGATCGTGCTGCCCCGAGTGGTCGTGACCGGCAGCAGTGTCAAGCCGACGGCCATCGCCCAGGCAAGCAGCCAATCGGACCGCATCGTTCAGTGAGGTCCTGAGCACGCCCGCCAGTCGATCGGCGGACTTTTGCAACGGCGCCACCCGATGGCGCCGTTTGCATTCGCGACCATCATCGACGATCATTCAGCCCGCCGGCCGCCCCAGCCTTCACAATCCACAGCAGCAGGCGGCGACTTCGATGCGCCGCGACACCTGAAACGTGTTGGAAGGAACCGACCGACGATGGGCAATTCTTCGACCACCACGCTGCCGGCTGCCGTCAAGGCGGCCGGCCACGCAATCGCCGCACTGACGCTGTTGCTGACGGGTTGCGCCGTCGATGCCCAGGGCCGATACCGCGCGCCGCCGGCGCACGAACCGGCCATTGCGTACGCGCAAGCTGCGCCGACCGTCTACACCGGTTGGCGTCTGTTCCAGGACCGCTGCGCCAGCTGCCATGGTGCGGCAGCCACCGGCACCTCGCGGGCACCCAACCTGCTGCCCTACATGCGCACGTCAGACCCCCGCCGCTTCATCACCGAGGTGCTCTATCGCTACGACTGGGGAATTCCGGCCGCGCGCGGCAACCAAGACGCCATCGATGCATTGGTCGAGGGCGTCATGAGCCGCACCCAGGGTCAGCTGACGCTGGCATTCCGGCAGGGCGAGCCGCAGGCGATCGTCCACATCGCCGATCTGCACGACTACCTCGCGGCGCGTGGCAATGGCAGCCTGGGACCGCGGCGACCTGCCCGCTAGCCCCAACCGCGCAGAGCGAACGCCATCCATCGCGCGCCCGGGCAGTTCGCGCCGGGATTCGCGCAACCGGTCGCAACGGGCTGGCCGCGCCCGTCAGCCCTGCATAAAGTTGCTCCCATGCCAAGTCGAGACCACACGCCGATGTGGCCGATCCAACCAACGGGAGCCCATCATGATCGATCGAATCTTCAGCCTGACTCTGACCTTCGCGGTGCTGCTCGGCAGCACGCTGGCGATCGGCGGGGAGTTCTACAACCCGCGGTCGGTGAGTCACGAGGCCAAGGCGATCACGGTGCTGCCGCGGGTCGTGATCACCGGCCGCGCCACACCCGACACCAATCTCGCTCACGACGACACCAGGCAGACGACGCGCGCTCAATAAGCCGGGCTTCCCCAGCGGCCTCGAAGGCGGCCGCTTTGGCGACGGCGTAGACCGCGACGCCGTCGCCAATTTTTTGCCACTCGCCGTTACCCGGTAGCAGTCCCTTGCAGTGGCATCCTGGGTCTGCGTTCAGCGCTCGATGCGCACGTGGAATCAACCAGTCGCAGATCGTCGTTGCGCGCCGCAAAGTTGCGTGCCACACCTTCAGCCGGGCGACCCCCCGCACCGGCTCAGCAGACCCTACTTGATCTTCGCCGCCTCGGCTTCCATCCGGGTCACCAGCATGTCCATCTGATCGATCACCGCCTGGACGGTGGCGCGCTGGGTCAGATCGACACCGGCCTTCTGCAGCTGTTTCATCGGATGATCATTGCCACCCGAACGCAGCAGCGTCAGGTAGCGGTCGGTGGCGGCCTTGCGCGCATCGGCATCACCGGTGGTCATGCTGTTGAACAGCTGCGCCGACGAGGCAAAACAGGTCGCGTACTGATAGACGTAATACGGTGTGTTGAAGAAGTGCGGGATGCGTGCCCAGGTCCACTTGTAGAAATCGTCGACCGTCAGCGCGTCGCCGTAGTAGCTTT
>JANNNE010000256.1:0-5494 GCA_031398385.1 Ideonella sp. | reverse complement strand
ACGCCGAACCACACGCCGACCTCGTAGCCGCTGACGCCGGCCTCGCTGACAGTGGGAACGTCGGGTGTCATCGGCGAGCGCGCCGGCGTGGTCACGGCCAACGCCTTCAGCTTGCCGGATTTGACGTGCGGCAACACGTTGGAGATGTTGTCGAACATCACCTGCACATGACCGCCGAGCAGATCGGAGACGGCTGGCGCACTGCCCTTGTAGGCGATGTGGACGATGTCCACACCAGCCATCTGCTTGAACTTCTCCATCGACAGGTGGTTCGACGAGCCGATGCCGGTCGACGCATAACTCAGCGAGCCCGGCTTGGCCTTGGCCGCCGCCAACAGGTCCTGCATCGTGTTGTACGGCGATGCGGCAGGCACCACCAGCAGGTTGGCGGTCGAGGCGGCCAGTGTGATCGGTGTGAAGTCTTTCATCGAGTCGTACGGCAGCTTCGCGATCAGGTAGGGGTTGACCGCGAACGAGAACGGGATGATCGCCAGCGTGTAGCCGTCGGCCGGCGCCTTGGCCATCGAATCGAGGCCGATTACGGTGGCGCCGCCCGGCTTGTTGTCGACCACCACCGGTTGCCCCCAGGCGGTCTGCAGCTTGGCGCCCAGCGTGCGCGCCAGGGTGTCGTTGAAACCGCCGGGCGGGTAGGGCACGACAATGCGCATCGGCTTGTCCGGGTAGGTGCCGGTCTGCGCGAAGGCGGGCGCGGCGATTGCCAGCGCCAGGGCGACGGTGGCATGGATCAGGGTGCGTTTAAACATGTTTGTCTCCGTAATCTTGTGGTGTGGTGGTGCGGGTTCCATCAGAACTTGACGACGTAGCCCGGCCCGTCGATCGCCGGGAACTCGGCGAAGATCTTTTCGTCGATGTGCAGGCCGATGCCCGGCGCATCGGGCGGCTCGACGCAGCCGTCGTCGCCGATCGTGAAGCTGGTGCCGAACATGTCGCGCATCGGATTGAACTTCGATACGCAGGCCTCGAAATAGCCGCCATTGTCGAGCGCCGCCAGAAAGTGCAGCGAGGCCGCGTGGTTCAGGCCGGTGGCCGAGCTGTGCGGGTGCACCGCGATGCCGAAGGCTGAGGCCATCGCCGCGATGCGCAGGCCTTCGGTGATGCCGCCGGTCTTCGACAGGTCGGGCTGGAAAATCGTGACTGCCTTGTCTTCGAGCAGCCGCGCGAAGTCCCAGCGGGTGTAGTGGTTCTCGCCGGCGGCGATCGGCACCAGCGGCGAAATCTGTGCCGCGAGCCGGTACGAACCGAAGTCCAGCGAGCTGAAGGGCTCTTCCAGCCAGCCGACTCGGGCCTCGGCCAGCGTCGGAATCACGCGCCGTGCATCGGCCAGCGTCCATGCGGTATTGGCGTCGGTCAGGATGTCGATGTCCGGGCCCAGTCCTTCGCGCACGGCCTGTACGCGGGCGGCGTCGTCACGCGGGTTGTCGCCCAGGCGCAGCTTGACGGCGCGGTAACCGCGCGCCACGTAGCTGCGCGCCTCGTCGACCAGTTGATCGCACGCCTGAAAACCCATCGAGATGCCGCCCGCGTAGGCCGGAATGCGTTTGCGGCTGCCGCCGAGCAGGCGGTACAGCGGCATGTTGGCAGCCTTGCCGCGGATGTCCCACAGCGCCATGTCGATGCCCGACAACGCGAGCGCCGCACCGGCGCCCAGGCCGTGGCTGGACAGCTGCATGCGGTTGACCCGCGCGAACACGCCGACCACGTTGCACGGGTCCATCTGCGCGAGCAGCGGGTTCAGCGTGTTGTTGACCAGCGCCGTCACCGCACCCGGGCTGCGGCCCGGATGAGCCTCGCCGTAGCCGGTCAGGCCTTCGTCGGTCTCGACCCGCACGATGATGGTGTCGCGCTTGGTGGTGGCGCCGACACCAAGCTTGACGGTCTGGCCCTCGGGCAGTCGGTACGACAAGGGAATCGCGGTGATGCGGGTGATCTTCATGGTTCGATGGTCTCAGGTTGCAGGTAGCCGTGGGTCGGCATCAGGCCGTGCTGGTCGAGCGCGGCAGCGGTGGTGTGGATCAGCTCAACGGGCAGGCGCTGGCCGGAATGCAGGCGCGGGGGATTCACGGTGCGCGCACCGGGGCCGTGCGCCATGAAATGGTCGATCGCCTTGTTGGCATTCGTGAAGGCGTTGCCGAACGGCAGCGGCGCGGCGGCGGCGAACACCGCGTCGACCGCAGCTTGCAGGCGCGCCGACAAGGCGTCGGCTTCGCCTTGCCGACCGGCGCGCAGGTGCTGGATCATCTCGGCCAGTGTTGGTCCGAAGCCGTTGGCGGTGGACAGCAGAAAACCGTCGTAGCGCCCGCCGCCGATCTTCAGATGCCGGCTGTAGCCACCCTCGGCACCGCGCACCAGGAACAGCTCGGCGGCCAGACCTGAATCGGCCACGCGATCGTCGCCGCTGGTGTCCTTGACCATCAGCAGGTTGGCATGCCGCGCCGCCAGCGCGGCAACGGTCTGCGGCGCAATCTCGTTGCCGGTGACCTGCGGCAACTGATACAGCGCGGTGGGCAGGCCAATCGCCAGCAGCGTATCCAGCGCATCCGCGATGGCCGGTTGTGTCAATTCGGCGCCGTGCGGCGCGCAATAGGTGAAGCCAGCCACCGAGGCGCTGCACAACGCCGCGATCGGGTCGTCGGTCGCGGCGCGCTGCTGCAGCCACTCCATCGTGCGTCGCATCGATGCGTGCATCGCGCTGCCGGTCGGCTCGAGCACGCCGATCAGCAGCGCAAGGTGCCGCTCGGCCGCCATCTCGACCATGCCGGCCAGCAAGGACTGCGTCTGCCCGGCCGACAGTTGCCAGGCGTCGCCGGTCGACCCGGGCACCAGGAAGCCGCGCACCGACGGCGCCAGGAAATCGAGCTGGCGCCCGATGCGTGTGAAGTCGATCTCGCCGGCATCGTCGTAGTGCGTCAGCAGCGGGCACCACAAGTCGGGCACACCGTCGGGCATCAGTCGCGTCGTCAGCGCCGAGCGCGCCTCGGCCACATCGTTGTCAGGGGTCATGTCGCGCAGTGTAGGAATCAAGTCGTCTGCCAAAAAGAGTTCGGCAGACAATTCAGATATGCTCCAGAAGCATGAAAATGCCGGCATGAACCTGCACCGGATCGAGGCCTTTCTCGCCGTCGCCGAGGCTCGCAGCATCTCGCGTGCCGCGGTGCAGATGGAGGTGGCGCAATCGGTGGTGAGCCGACACATCGCGGCACTCGAGGCGCAGCTCGGCTGCCGGCTGTTCGAGCGCACCGGGCGCGGCGTGGCGCTGACGCAGGCGGCCGAACGCCTGGCTCCGCGGCTGCGCGCGGCGCTCGACGAGATGCAACGCGCCGCCGCGGAGGCCGCCGATATCGGCGACGAACCGAGCGGCGTGGTCCGGCTCGGCGTCGTGCCGTCGGCCGCGCGGCCATTGGTCGGCATGCTGCATCAGCGAATTTCAGCGCGCCATCCGCGCATCCGGCTGCAGTTCGTCGAAGGGTTCAGCAATCCGCTCGAGGAGCAGATGGCCGCCGGCCAGATCGACCTGGCGGTGGTGAACCGTTTCGGCCGCGTGGCGCGCCGCGGCGACGAAACGCTGTGCGTGATCGACAGCCTGGTGATCGGCGCACCCGGCGCCTTCAAGCCCGGCGAGGAGATCAGCTTCCGTCAACTGGCCGAGCGCCCGCTGGTGCTCGCGGCCCGGCCGAATGCCTTGCGCATCGCGCTCGACCTGCCGTCGAAGAAGGCGGGCGTGCAACTTCAGGTGGCGGTCGAATCCGATTCGATGCTGATCATGAAAGACCTGGTCGTGCAGGCCGGTCTGTGCACGGTGTTGCCTCGCCAGGCCCTGCACGAAGAGCTGGCGATGGGCCTGCTCAGCGCTGCGCGGCTGGTCAACCCGACCGTGCCGCGCGCGCTGTCACTGATCGCTTCGGTGCGCCGCCCGGGCAGCGCGGCCACGCGTGCGGTGGCGCGCGAGATTCGGGAGATCGTGCAGCATGTGTTGGTGAAGTCGGCTTGGCGGTGAGGGGAAAGTGTCCGGTCGCCTCCCGGCAGTTCCGGAGCACCAGGGCCACAAGATTCGGGTGCAGGGCAGCGGTCGTTGGTGTGGGCTGGCAGTCGAGCCGTTCCCGACTGTCGAGTCCCAGGCTCTTTGCTGGAGCGAACTCGGGGTGGTGGGATGCTGGGTGCCCTCCATGTCCCCCGGGCCGGTTCACTTTCCGGGCGCCCCGGGTCGAAGCGATCCGGCCCTCCTCCTTGACTTCCGGTCACCCAGTATCCCACCACCCCGAGCCTGCGACCACTGTGGGTCGCCCGGGTCCTTCGACGGGCAAGTTACTGACCGGGGCGCCTCGCCGTAGCGTTCAAACTCCGCCCGCCGCATGTGGCTGAGCCGACCGATCGACCGAAACTCGCCGAGAAAGTGTGCTCCGGCAGACGAAATCGACGCCAGTTTGCCGACGTTCAAGATCAGATGTGAATGGCCGGTATGGGGCGGACCGTTCCGGGATTCAGCTGACGTTGGTCGGCCAGTTGCAGCCGTACAGGACCAAGTTCCAAAGCGGTCATAGAGCCAGATCGTCCGTCGAAACGATCTTTGGTTTTCAGCTCCCGGCCATCAGCGGGTATTCAGCAACGACCGCTTCTGGGCGGCCTGATCCGGGGTCTTGCCGTGGATCCGTGAACTATGGAGGATAGGATTCTCAAACGCCCTTTTTCCTTCCCCATGGCACCCCGAACCCGACAGAGCACGGCGCTTGGTGGGCTTCAATCTGGCTTCGGAGGCGGCTGCGGTCTGTTGGGCGTTGACGGCCTCTTCCAGCTGGGTGAAGCGCATCGGTGGCGACATCATCGTGCTGCCACGCCTGAGATCGCCGGCTTGCCGTATGTCATCTCGGGCCTGGTGGCTGCCGGCGGCCTGGCCGCTGCGCTGTCCACCGCCGACATCCTGTTCCTGGTGTCTGCGGCCTTCTCGCTGGCGGCGGCGGGCTTCTTCCCGGCGCTGGTGCTCGGCATCTTCTGGAAGCGCGCCAACAAGTGGGGTGCGGTGGTCGGCATGCTGGCCGGTGTGTCGATCACGTTCTACTACATGGCCACGACGCAGGTCTGGATGCGCGGCGTGTTCGGCGTGACCGGACCGGTGGCCGACTACACCTGGTTCGGCATCCTGCCGATCTCGGCCGGCGTCTTCGGCGTGCCGCTGGGCTTCGCGGTGATCATCATCGCGAGCCTGCTGACCCCGGCGCCGAAGCAGGGCATCCAGGAACTGGTGGAGCACGTGCGCTACCCGAACCCGAACACCTCGCGCGCCTGACCCGTTAGCGCTGCATGAGGGCCGCACCCGCGAGGGTGAGGCCCTTTTTCTTTGGTCGTCTGCCTGAGATACTGGCCCGTGAGAACAAGCTTGCGGCCCGACCTTTCGCACGGGCACGTTTCGCAAAGGCCCCGCCTTGGCACTGACCGCATCGGCAGCCACCGGCACCCCGTCGCCCAACCTGGTGGGTGA
>JANNNE010000244.1:0-33105 GCA_031398385.1 Ideonella sp. | reverse complement strand
GGCTGCATGGGATTGATCCCTTGTTTTCGCCCGTTTGCAACGTTTCTTGAGTGTGGTTGCTCGACAACAGAATGTTGCGGCCAGCCGGTTTTTCGGTGAACCTGCATAGTTCGCAATAGACGGCTATGGAATGCAACCAATTTCGCCGATCAAACGTATGTAAGATTGCGTAACGCGAGTCATCGTTGCATTGATCTGCATCGCGGGTATACCGTTTGCCGCACAAGCCGTTCACTGCAGCTTTGCTGTCCTAAACTCCGAAAGGCAATGTAACGACTGGGTCGAGACGAAATCGGTGCTATCGGCGGGTCGGCGACATGACCTGCTGGACAGAATCAACCACGGCGCCTGCAACGCAGCGTCGTCAGTCCAATTAACAGGAACACGAGAATGACAAGAATGCAAGTCAGCCAACCATCGTGCGTGCCTCCAAGCCGCGGCGCGATCCGCGCGGTATCACTGGCAGTGGGCCTGGCATGGGCCGCTTCGACAGCCTTGGCACAACCGGTCGATCCCCTGCGCATGACCGTCGAGAAGGCATTGCAGACAAACCCCGAGGTGGCTGCCCGATTCAACGCCTACCGCGCCTCCGATGATGCGATCGGCGTCGTACGCGGCGGATTGCTGCCGCGCCTGGACCTGGACGCCAGCATTGCCCGCGACCGCACCCGAATCACGTCGCGCGCGCCAACCACTCAAAGCCTGAATCGCACCGGGATCGGCCTGACCCTGAGCCAGCTGCTCTGGGATGGCTTGGCCACCAGCAACGATGTCAACCGGCTCAGTCATGAAAAGCTGGCGCGTTACTACGAACTGCTCGATACCACCGAGGAGATTGCGCTCGAAGCGGCCCGTGCCTACTACGACGTGATCCGCTACCGCCGGCTGGTCGTACTGGCCGAGGACAACTACGTCCAGCACAAATATGTCTCGCTGCAGATCGGCAAGCGAACACGCGCCGGCGTTGACCGATCGGTGAACCTCGAGCAGGCGAATGCCCGCCTGGCGCTGGCCGAATCGAATCTGACGACCGAACTGGCCAATCTGCACGATGTCACCGCGCGTTATCAGCGCCTGGTCGGCGACTCGCCGCCGGCTGCATTGCCGGTGCCCGCTCTGCTCCAGCAGACTTTGCCGAACAACGCGACCGAGGCCGCCGCCACGGCCATCCGACGCAGCCCGGCAATCAGCTCGGCCATCGAAACCGTACGCGCCAGCCGTGCAACCGTCCGGGTCCGCGAAGCCGCCTTCCAGCCGCGGGTCGAAGCGCGCCTGAGCGGCGGCGGTGGCAAGAACTACCAAGGCGTTCTCGATCAGGATCGTGCAGCCACCGCCGAGATCGTGATGAGCTGGAATCTGTTCGCCGGCGGCTCCGATCGTGCCCGCGTCCGGCAACAGGTCGATCTGGTCAACCAGGCCGCCGATCTGCGCGACAAGACCTGCCGCGATGTTCGTCAGACCGCCGCGATCGCCTTCAACGATACCCGCAAGCTGACCGAACAACTGGTCTACCTGGATCGCAATACGGTGGCGATCACCAGTGCGCGCGATGCCTATCGCCTGCAGTTCGACAACGGTATCGCCGGCCGCACGCTGCTGGACCTGTTGAATGCCGAAAACGAGGTCTATACCGCCCGCCGATCACTGGCCAATGCGCAATACGACCAGGGACTGGCGTACGTGCGGACCCAGGCCGCTCTGACCAGCCTCAACAGCTCGCTCGGAATCGCCAAGCCGAATACCGGAGCCGATGATGAGGCCGGCTGGTCGGCCGGCAACGATGCACCCACCCGTTGCCCGACGCTTGTGCCGGATGTGCCGCCGAGCAATCGCACCGAGCTCGACAACCGCGCCGAGCAGATGGCCAATACGGCGCCTCCAGGCGGCGCACCGGTGACGGCACCCGCTGTGCCGGCGATGACGCCCGCGGCACCGCCGGCACCGCCGCCGGTGCCATCCCGCCGCCAGCGCGGCCGTTGAAGGCTACGGTCACTTGCCCACCGCAGGTGACTGTTGCAGAAAAAAGGCCCCGCTTGCGGGGCCTTTTGCATGAAAGCGATCTGACGCAAGGGGATCGCGGCCCAGGCACGTGTCGGGCGGCCCGTATGAGCGGGTAGGAGCGGCTTCAGCCGCGCTTCCTGCGCGCACCAATGCCAAGCGCGGCTGAAGCCGCTCCTACAAAAATTCAGCGCTTGACTGGCGGCAGATCGGTGCAGGCCCCTTCGTACGCTTCGGCAGCGAGGCCGATGCTTTCGCCGAGCGTCGGGTGCGGATGAATGGTCTTGCCGATATCGACGCCATCGGCACCCATTTCGATGGCCAGCGCCACCTCGCCAATCATGTCGCCGGCGTGGGTGCCGACAATGCCACCACCAACAATCGAGTGAGTTTCCTCACTGAACAGCAGCTTGGTGAAACCTTCGTCGCGGCCGTTCGCAATGGCACGCCCGGATGCATTCCACGGAAACAAGCCCTTCTTCACCTTGATGCCACGCGCCTTCGCGTCGTCTTCTGTCAGGCCGACCCAGGCCAGTTCCGGATCGGTATAGGCCACGCTGGGAATGACCCGCGCATTGAACGCGGTCTTCGCCAGTTTCTCGTCACCGAGTTGCACCCCGGCCGCCACCTCGGCCGCGACATGCGCCTCGTGCGTCGCCTTGTGGGCCAGCATCGGCTGGCCGACGATGTCGCCGATCGCGAAGATGTGCCGCACGTTGGTGCGCATCTGGATATCGACCGGTATGAAGCCCCGCTCGCCGACGATCACACCCGCCTTGTCGGCTGCGATCTTCTTGCCGTTCGGGCTGCGGCCGACGGCCTGCAGAACCAGATCGTAGACCTGTGGCTCCTTAGGTGCGCCCTCGCCCTCGAAGCTGACGCGGATGCCTTCGGCAGTCGCTTCCGCGCCGACCGTCTTGGTCTTCAGCATGATGTGATCGAAGCGTTTGGCATTCATCTTTTGCCAGACCTTGACCAGGTCCCGGTCAGCGCCGGGCATCAGCACGTCGAGCATCTCGACCACATCGAGCCGCGCGCCGAGCGTCGAGTAGACCGTTCCCATCTCGAGCCCGATGATGCCGCCACCGATCACCAGCATGCGCTTGGGGCTCTGGCGCAACTCCAGCGCGCCGGTCGAGGTGACGACCCGCGGATCGTCTTTCGGCAAAAACGGCAGCTTTACCGCTTCGGAGCCGGCCGCGATGATGGCCTGCTTGAACCGGATGGTCTGCGTCTTGCCGTCGGCCATCTTGACGCTGAGGTGGAAGGGATCGCTGAACTCGCCATCGCCCTGCACCACCGTGACCTTGCGCATCTTGGCCATCGCGGCCAGGCCACCGGTCAATTTGCCGACCACCTTTTCCTTGTGGGTCTTCAGCTTGGCCAGGTCGACGCTCGGTTTCGAAAAACTGATCCCCAGGGCATCGAAGTGGCTGACCTCGTCGATCACCGCGGCAACGTGAAGCAGCGCCTTCGACGGGATGCAGCCGACGTTCAGACAGACCCCGCCCAAGGTGGCGTAACGCTCGACCAGCACCGTCTTCAGGCCCAGGTCGGCACCCCGGAACGCCGCGGTGTAGCCACCCGGACCGGCGCCGAGCACCAGCAGATCACATTCCGCGTCGGCCGAGCCCGAGAACTGCGCAGCCTGCGGGGCGGGCGCGCTGCTTTTGGGCGCGGGCGCTGGCGCCGATGCCGACTCCTGGGCTTTCGGAGCCGGTGTCGGCGCAGCGGCCGAGCTCGACTCTGCTGCGGCCTCGAGCGAGATCAAGACCGTACCCTCGTTGACGGTGTCGCCAACCTTGACCTTCACCTCCTTGACAACGCCAGCGTGCGACGACGGGATCTCCATCGACGCCTTGTCGCTCTCGACGGTGATCAGGCTTTGTTCTTCCTTGATCTCGTCGCCGGCCTTGACCAGCAACTCGATCACCGCAACGTCCTTGAAATCCCCGATGTCGGGTACCTTGATATCGATCAGTGCCATCGTTGTGCTTTCCGATCAGAGCAGGATGCGGCGGAAGTCCGCGAGGACCTGGCCGAGATAGGCGTTGAAACGGGCTGCCGAGGCGCCGTCGATCACCCGGTGGTCGTACGACAGCGACAGCGGCAGAATCAGCCGCGGCACAAAGGCCTTGCCGTCCCAGACCGGCTTGGTCTGGCCCTTCGACAGGCCCAGGATGGCCACTTCGGGCGCGTTGATGATCGGTGTGAAATGCGTGCCGCCGATGCCGCCCAGCGAGCTGATCGACATGCAGCCGCCGCTCATGTCGGCCGGGCCGACCTTGCCGTCGCGCGCTTTCTTCGCCAGATCGCCCATCTCCTTGCTGATCTGCATCACGCCTTTCTGATCGGCGTCCCTGAGCACCGGCACCACGAGACCGTTCGGCGTGTCGGCTGCGAAGCCGATGTGGAAATACTGCTTGTAGACGAGCTGGTCGCCGTCGAGGCTGGTATTGAAGTCCGGAAACTTCTTCAGCCCGGCAACGACCGCCTTGATCACGAAGGCCAGCATCGTGACCTTGACGCCGCTTTTCTCGTTTTCCTTGTTCAGCAGCACCCGGAAGGCCTCGAGCTCGGTGATGTCGGCCTCGTCGTTGTTGGTGACGTGCGGAATCATCACCCAGTTGCGGTGCAGGTTGGCGCCGCTGATCTTCTTGATGCGGCTCAGATCCTTGCGTTCGACGGCGCCGAACTTGGTGAAGTCGACCTGCGGCCACGGTAGCAAACCAGTCAAGCCTGCGCCACCGGCGGATGCCGTCGATCCACCACCCTTGGCAACTTGCGCCGCGGTTCGGGTCGTACCCGACATCACCGACTTGACGAAGCCGGCCAGATCGTCCTGCGTGATACGGCCTTTCGGCCCGCTGCCCTTCACCTCGCCAAGCGGCACACCCAGTTCACGCGCCAGCTTGCGGATCGACGGAGAGGCATGCGGCAACTTCGTGTCCGACGCGGCAGCCGGCTGGTGGGCCGCTTCGCTGGTGGCCGGAGCCGGTGCTGGCGACGAAACGGGCGCAGCGCTTTGGTTCGATGCCGTTGTCGGTGCGGGAGTCGACCCAGCTGCGGCAGCGGACGCGGGCGCCGCGGCAGGCGCGGCAGCGTCGCCACCCGAGCCTTCGAGCACCACAACGACCGAGCCCTTGGCCACCTTGTCACCGATCTTGACGCGAAGTTCCTTCACGACACCGGCATGCGACGACGGAATTTCCATCGAAGCCTTGTCGCTCTCGACGGTGATCAGGCTCTGCTCGACCGCGACCTTGTCGCCGACCTTGACCAGCAGCTCGATCACCGCAACTTCGTCGAAATCGCCGATATCCGGCACCGCAACCTCGATCACTGACGAACCACCAGCCGGCGCCGGTGCCGGTGCGGCCGGCGTCGGTGCAGGAGCAGGTGCAGAGGCTGAAGCCGCGGGTGCGGGGTTCGCCGCGGCCACACCAGCATCGTCCGCCTCGAGCTCGAGGACCAGGCTGCCTTCGCTGACCTTGTCACCCAGCGCCACCTTCAGCGATTTGACCGTACCCGCATGCGACGACGGGATCTCCATCGAGGCCTTGTCGCTCTCCACAGTCAGCAGCGATTGTTCGACCTTGATCTTGTCCCCCGGCTTGACCAGCAGTTCGATGATCTCGACATCCTTGAAGTCTCCGATGTCCGGGACTTTGACTTGCACCAGCGCCATGTTGTGGGTCTCCGTTTCGTTGTTATGCGTACAGCGGATTGATCTTGTCTGCCTGGATGCCGTATTTCTTGATCGCCTCGGCCACTTTGGCCGCCGGCATACTGCCTTCATCGGCCAGCGATTTCAGCGCGGCCACGACGACATAGTGTCGGTTCACCTCGAAATGCTCGCGCAGCTTGCTGCGGAAATCGCTGCGGCCGAAGCCGTCGGTGCCGAGCACGCGGTAACTCGTGCCCTTCGGGATGAAGAGTCGGATCTGTTCGGCGAAATTCTTCATGTAGTCGGTCGATGCGATCACCGGACCGGCGTGTGGGGACAGCTGTTCGGTGACGTAGGCCACCTTGGCGGTCTCGGTCGGATGCAGCAGATTCCAGCGCTCGGCGGCCTGGCCATCACGCGCCAGCTCGTTGAAGCTCGGGCAGCTCCAGATGTTGGCGGAGACACCCCAATCGTCTTCGAGCAACTGTTTGGCCGCGATCGACTCCCGCAGGATGGTGCCGCTGCCCAGCAGGTTGACGCGCGGCGCCTTCTTCTTGCCGCCGCCCTCCTGCAGCAGGTACATGCCTTTGATGATCTGTTCTTCGGTGCCGGCTTTCAGGCCCGGCATCGCATAGTTCTCGTTTAGCAGCGTCAGGTAGTAATAGACGTTCTCCTGGCGCTCGACCATGCGCTTCAGACCATGGTGCAGGATCACGCCGACCTCGTGCGCGAAACTCGGGTCGTAGCTGATGCAGTTCGGAATCGTGCTGGCCAGAATGTGGCTGTGGCCATCTTCGTGCTGCAGGCCCTCGCCATTCAGCGTGGTCCGGCCGGAGGTTCCGCCGAGCAGGAAGCCGCGCGCCTGCATGTCGCCCGCCGCCCAGGCCAGGTCGCCGATGCGCTGGAAACCGAACATCGAGTAGTACACGAAGAACGGCACCATGATGCGGTTGTTGGTCGAGTACGAGGTGGCGGCTGCGATCCAGCTGCTCATGCCACCGGCTTCGTTGATGCCTTCCTGCAGGATCTGGCCCGCCTTGTCCTCCCGGTAGTACATGACCTGGTCCTTGTCGACCGGCGTGTACTGCTGCCCGTGCGGGTTGTAGATGCCGATCTGGCGGAACAGCCCCTCCAGGCCGAAGGTGCGTGCCTCGTCGACCAGGATGGGCACGATGCGGGGGCCCAGTGCCTTGTCGCGCAACAACTGCGTCAGGAAGCGACCGAAGGCCTGCGTGGTACTGATCTCGCGCCCTTCGGCCGTCGGGTCGAGCACGGCCTTGAAGGTCTCGAGCGACGGCACGGTGAACTGCTCGTCAGCCTTGACCCGGCGTTGCGGCAGGTAGCCGCCCAGCGCCTTGCGCCGCTCGTGCAGGTATTTCATCTCCGGCGTGTCGTCGGCCGGCTTGTAGAACGGAATCTTCGACAGTTCGCTATCGGGAATCGGAATGTTGAAGCGGTCGCGGAAATAACGGATGTCGTCGTCGGTCAGTTTCTTGGTCTGGTGGGCGGTATTCTTGCCCTCACCGGCTTTGCCCATGCCGTAGCCCTTGACCGTCTTGATCAGCAGCACGGTCGGCTGGCCCTTGTGGTTGTTGGCACGGTGGAAGGCCGCATAGACCTTCTGCGCATCATGACCACCCCGGCGCAGATTCCAGATGTCCTGGTCGCTCATCTTCGACACCAGCTCCAGCGTCGCCGGATCGCGGCCGAAGAACTGCTTGCGCACAAAGGCGCCGTCATTCGCCTTGAAGGCCTGGAAGTCGCCGTCCAGCGTCTCGAGCATGATCTTGCGCAACGCACCCGCCTTGTCGCGCGCCAGCAGCGGATCCCAGTTGCTGCCCCACAGCAGCTTGATGACGTTCCACCCCGAGCCGCGGAATTCGCCCTCGAGCTCCTGCACGATCTTGCTGTTGCCGCGTACCGGCCCATCCAGGCGCTGCAGGTTGCAGTTGACAACGAAGATCAGGTTGTCGAGGTTTTCACGGGCGGCCAGCGAGATCGCGCCCAGGCTTTCCGGCTCGTCCATTTCGCCATCGCCGCAGAACACCCAGACCTTGCGTTGACTGGTGTCGGCGATGCCGCGGGCGTGAAGGTACTTCAGGAAACGCGCCTGGTATATCGCCATGTGCGGGCCCAGGCCCATCGAGACAGTCGGGAATTGCCAGAACTCCGGCATCAGCTTCGGGTGCGGATAACTCGACAAGCCCTTGCCGTCGACTTCCTGGCGGAAATTCAGCAGTTGGTCTTCGGTCAGCCGACCTTCGAGGTAGGCGCGTGCATAGATGCCGGGCGCCGAATGGCCCTGGATGTACAGCAGATCTCCGCCGCGTTCGGCCGAATCGGCGTGCCAGAAGTGGTTGAAGCCGGCGGCGAACATGTGCGCCACCGACGCGAACGAGCTGATGTGGCCACCCAGATCACCACCATCGTCGACATGCTGGCGGTTCGCCTTAACGACCATCGCCATCGCATTCCAGCGCATGTAGGCGCGAAGTCGGCCTTCCAGCTCGAGGTTGCCCGGGCTGCGCTCTTCTTCGTCGGATTCGATCGTATTGACGTAGGCCGTGGTCGCCGAGAACGGCATGTCGATGCTGTTCTGGCGCGCATGTTCGAGCAGTTCCTCGATCAGGAAATGGGCGCGCTCAGGGCCTTCGTTGGCAATCACGGCCGACAAGGCGTCGATCCATTCCCTGGTTTCCTGCGAGTCGGAATCATGGGCGGCGCCGTCAATGGCTGTCGATGGCTCAGGCATGGCTGACATGTTGTCTTGTCTCCGGTTGTGAAGTGATTTGGCGATCCGCCGGGAGTTTCTCACAAACCCCACCCAATTTCAAATAGCGCTACATGATTTCATATTGCAAAATCAGGTCCGCCGCCCGAACACATCGGCGCTGTGGCTTGCCGGCCTGACCCACGATAATCGGCGCATGCAGTCAAATCGCCCGATACACGGGACCTCGAAAGGACGACCGACCTTGGCGCGGCGGCTTTTCGGCCGCTGGTGGCGCAAGCAATCGCCTTCCAGTCAGGATCGATTCGCGACGCTGGCGCCATTGTTTTCAGTGATGCTGTTCCTGGCTGCCATCATCTCGGCGTTCTGGTACTTGCGCAATGAGGAATTCGAGCGGGAGCAGGAATCGGTTCAACGCGACACCGAAATCGCCCAGCAGCAAATTCGCCTGCGGCTGATCGAAAACCAGGAGCAACTGTTCCGGATCGCGCGCGAAATCGTCACCGGTGCCGTTCTCATCGAGAACTTCGCACAGCAGGCCGCGTCGTTCACGCAGGAGCGCCCGGAGGTCACCGGACTGATCTGGATCGATGCCAACCGCGAGCGCCAGGGCGCTTATGTCGCGCCCTTGTTCGCCCTCGATTCGGGCAATCCGCTCGGCGATCTCGACAAGTCGATGCCCAGGGCCAATCAGATGACGCCGCCCGAGACGTCCTACCTGGCCACCAATACGCTGCGCCAACCGGTCTATTCAGGCGCCTTCGTCAACGATCTGGGCGTGACCGTGCTGCAGCTGCACATCCCGCTGATCGACCGCGGCATCTTCAGCGGCGATCTGATCGCCGAATATTCAACCGAGAGTCTGTTGCGCTTCTACGTGCCGACCGAAGTTGCACAACGCCACACCATCAACCTGATCGACAACCGCGGCAACATCCTGGCCAGCACGGTCATGAAGTCACCGGGCGACGCATCGCGCCGGCCATCGATCGTGCACCAGTCGCCGTTGGCGCCTGCCAATAACGGCATCGCGTTGCAGGCTCAAGGCTATCGCACCTCGATCGGTCTGATCAGCAACACCTTGTTCTGGATGGTCGCCGCACTCAGCGTCCTGACGGTCTGGATGCTGCTCGGCACCTGGCGCCACATGCGGCGGCGGCTGCAGATGCAGGAGACGCTGGTCTCCGAAGCGAACTTCCGGCGCGCGATGGAAAACTCGATGCTGACCGGCATGCGGGCCATGGACATGGATGGCTCGATCACCTATGTGAATCCGGCCTTCTGCGCGATGACCGGATTCTCGGAGGCTGAACTGATCGACCGGCGTCCGCCGTTTCCCTATTGGCCACCCGATCGCTACGAAGAGAACATCCGTCTGGTGCAGCAGGAACTGCGCGGCCGCAGCCCGGCCGGCGGCATCGAGGTCAAGGTGATGCGCAAGGATGGTTCCCTGTTCGACTCGCGCATGTACGTCTCGCCGCTGATCGATCCGAAGGGCGTACAGACCGGCTGGATGACCTCGATGACCAACATCACTGAGGCCAAGCGCGTGCGCGATCAGTTGTCTGCTTCACATGAGCGCTTCACGACCGTGCTCGAGGGCCTGGATGCCGCGGTATCGGTGATGTCGGTTCAGCAGGGCGAATTGCTGTTCGCCAACCGTTCGTACCGACTCTGGTTCGGCGCCGATGGCGACGGTCATCTGCAGATGGCCGGGGGCGAGATCGGTGCGGCCATGCGCGGCCAGTTCGATGACGAGGTCGACGATCTCGGCGGTCTGCCGACGCAGGAAATCACCGACGCCGGATCGGATTCGCGCGAGGTGCAGATCGAAAGCCTGAGCAAATGGTTCGAGGTCCGGGCGCGTTATCTCCAGTGGACCGACGGCCGGCTGGCCCAGATGCTGATCGCCACCGACATCACGGCCCGACGCAACGCGGCGGCACTTGCAGCCAACCAGGCCGAAAAGGCGCAGGTGACCAGCCGTCTGGTGACGATGGGCGAGATGGCATCGTCGGTCGCCCACGAACTGAACCAGCCGCTGACTGCGATCGCCAACTATTGCAACGGCATGATTTCGCGGGTCAGCAAGGATGCGATCACGAAGGAAGACCTGATCGCGGCGCTCGGCAAGACATCGAGACAGGCACAACGCGCGGGGCAGATCATTCACCGCATCCGTGCCTTCGTCAAACGCAGCGAGCCGCAGCGTCAGCTGACCCGCGCCGGCAGCATCGTCGAGGATACGGTCGAACTGGCGGGCATCGAGCTGCGACGGCGCAACGTGGCGATCCGCACCTACGTGGCCCAACGGCTGCCACCCTTGATGGCTGATCCGATCCTGATCGAACAGGTGTTGCTGAACCTGCTGAAGAATGCCGCCGAGGCGATCGATTCGGCAGACCTCCCGCCGTCGCGTCGCAGCATCGAGTTGCGCGTGGTACCCAAACACACACCCGAGGAAGGTGGCGTGATCGAGTTCAGCGTCACCGACATGGGACCCGGCATCAAGGATTCCGTCATGCCGCGGCTGTACGAGGCATTCTTTTCGACCAAGGCAGAAGGCCTCGGCATCGGGCTGAGCCTGTGCCGCACCATCATCGAGTCGCACCGGGGCCGGATCCGGGCACAGAACCTCTACAATGGCGAAGTAGCGGTGGGGTGCTGTTTTTCGTTCACCTTGCCGGTCGATTCATCGCGCCTTGAAGCGTCCACCACCCCCAAACCAGCAGTCACGACATGAGCCTGATTCCGAAGAAGGGCACCGTCTACGTCGTCGATGACGACGAGGCGGTGCGCGACTCATTGCAATGGTTGCTCGAAGGCAAGGACTACAGGGTCAAGTGTTTCGACTCGTCCGAGTCCTTCCTGTCGCGTTTCGATCCGCGTGAAGTCGCGTGCCTGATTGCCGACATCCGCATGGACGGCATGAGCGGTCTCGAGTTGCAAGACCGCCTGATGGAACGCCGCAGCCCGTTGCCGATCGTGTTCATCACTGGCCACGGCGATGTGCCGATGGCGGTCACGACGATGAAAAAAGGCGCGCTCGATTTCATCGAGAAGCCGTTCAAGGAAGAAGAGTTGCTGTCGCTGGTCGAGAGCATGCTCGAGCAGGCGCGCTCCGCGTTCAGCCAGCACCAGGAAGCGGCCTCGCGCGACGCTTTGTTGTCGCGCCTGACCACCCGCGAGTCTCAGGTGCTCGAGCGAATCGTTGCCGGCCGCCTGAACAAGCAGATTGCCGACGACCTCGGCATCAGCATCAAGACGGTCGAGGCGCACCGTGCCAACATCATGGAAAAGCTCAACGCCAATACCGTGGCCGATCTGCTGAAGATCGCGCTCGGCGCTCAAGCAAAGGCCTGACGGCGGCGAGGCCCCCAGTCGCCGCCGCCAACCGCCATTCCGAGGCCGCCCCGTGCGGCCTTTTGCATTTTCGAAACCAAAGCATCCGATGTCTGCCCAGCTGATCGACGGCAACGCGCTGTCCCGCAAACTCCGATCCGAGATCGCCGAGCGTGCCCGTCGGCTGACCGAGCGAGGCGTCAAGCCCGGGCTCGCCGTCATCGTGGTCGGCGACAACCCGGCCAGCAAGGTCTACGTACGCAACAAGATCAAGGCCTGCGCCGATGCCGGTCTGCATTCGGTGCTCGAGGCGCACCCGGGCGAACTCACGCAGGCCGGCTTGCTGGCGCGCATCGATGCGCTGAACCGGGACCCGGCGATCCACGGCATCCTGGTGCAACTGCCGCTGCCGCGTCACATCGACGAGCAGCGCGTGATCGAGGCGATCGCCCCGGCCAAGGATGTCGATGGCTTTCACGTCGCCAATGCCGGCGCCTTGATGGTCGGACGTCTGGGCGCTGACGGTTCGGAGTCGACCGGTTTTCGGCCGTGCACGCCTTATGGCTGCATGAAGCTGCTCGAGTCGGTCGGCTGCAACCCGCGCGGCAAACATGCGGTGGTGATCGGGCGCAGCAACATTGTCGGCAAGCCGATGGCGATGCTGTTGTTGCAGGCCAGCGCCACCGTCACCATCTGCCACAGCGCCACCGTGGACCTGGCCTCGTTCACCCGCCAGGCCGACATCGTGGTGGTCGCGGTCGGCCGCCGCAACACGCTGACCGCCGAGATGGTGAAACCCGGCGCAGTCGTGATCGATGTCGGCATGAACCGCAACGAAGAAGGCAAGTTGTGCGGTGACGTCGATTTTGCCGGCGTCAGCGAAGTCGCATCGGCGATCACGCCGGTTCCAGGCGGTGTCGGCCCGATGACGATCACGATGTTGTTGATGAATACCCTGGAAGCTGCGGAACGTGTCGGCCACGACGCGCTCCAATCCGTTTGTTCTCCTGACCCGCAATGAATACCAATCCCCTGCTCGACTTCACCGATCTGCCCCGCTTCGACCAAATCAGCCCGGAACACGTCGGTCCGGCGCTGGACGTGCTGCTGCGCGAGGCCGATGCCGCACTGGCTCAGGTGACGGCAGACGATTTCGCGGCCGACTACGACGCCTTGTCGACGGTGCTCGACGTGGCAACCGAGCGCCTCGGCCGCGCCTGGGGTGCCGTCAGCCACCTGAACGGCGTGGCCGACACGCCACCATTGCGCGCCGTCTACAACGAGAACCTGCCGCGCATCACCGATTTCCATACCCGCCTGGGCGCCGACGAACGCCTGTATGCCCAATACAAGGCCGTGATGCAGAGCCCGGCGAGTGAGTCGCTGAACCCGGCGCGGCGCAGGGCGCTGTCGAATGCCCTGCGCGATTTCGTGTTGTCGGGTGCCGAACTGAAGGGCGAGGCCAAGCAGCGCTTCGCGAAACTCCAGGAGACCCAGGCCGATCTGGCGCAGAAGTTTTCCGAACATGTGCTCGACGCGACCGACGGCTACGCGCTCTACGTGACCGCCGAAGAGCTTGCCGGTGTTCCGGCCGATGCGCTGGAGGCCAGCCGGGCGCAGGCACAGTCCGAGGGCAAGGACGGCCACAAACTGAGCTTGCACTTCCCGGTCTATTTCCCGGTGATGCAGTACGGCGAGAATCGCCAGCTGCGCGAAACGCTGTATCGGGCCAATGTCACACGCGCCAGCGAGTTCGGCCCGGCCGAACTCGACAACGGCCCGCTGATGCGCGATCTGGTCGCGCAGCGCCACGAGGAAGCCGCCCTGCTCGGTTATTCGAGTTACTCCAAACTGTCGCTGGTGCCGAAAATGGCCGAGTCGACCGGTCAGGTGCTCGAGTTCCTGGGTGATCTGGCGCAGCGTGCCCGGGGGCACGCGGAACGCGATCTGGCTGAACTGCGGGAGTTCGCCCACGACAAGCTCGGCCTTGACGATCTGCAGGCCTGGGACTTGGCATTCGCGAGTGAACACCTGAAGCAGGCACGCTACTCGTTCAGCGACCAGGAGGTGAAGCAGTATTTCACCGAGACCAAGGTGCTGGACGGCTTGTTCCGCATCATCGAAACGCTGTTCGAAGTCGAGATCCGGCAGGACGATGCGCCAGTCTGGCATCCGAGTGTCCGATTCTTCCGCATCGAGCGCGCGGGCGAATTGATCGGCCAGTTCTACCTCGACCCCTACGCCCGCAACGGCAAGCGCCCGGGCGCCTGGATGGACGATGTGCGCGGCCGCTGGGCCCGCCCCGATACGCCGGCAAGCAAGCCGCAGACTCCGGTCGCCCACCTCGTGTGCAACTTCACGCCACCGCTGGTGGTTGATGGCAAGCAGCGCCCTGCCCTGTTGACCCACGACGATGTCACGACACTGTTCCATGAGTTCGGCCACGGCCTGCATCACATGTTGACCCAGGTCGACGAAATCGGCGTCGCCGGCATTTCGGGCGTCGAATGGGATGCGGTCGAACTGCCGAGCCAGTTCATGGAAAACTTCTGCTGGGAATGGGAGGTGGTCCGACGCCTCACATCGCATGTCGAGACAGGAGAACCGCTGCCGCGCGCCCTGTTCGACAAGATGCTGGCTGCAAAGAATTTCCAGAGCGGGCTGCAGACCCTGAGGCAGGTCGAGTTCGCGCTGTTCGACATGCGGCTGTACGGCGAGCCCGGTCGCGAGGCCGACATCCAGGCCCTGCTCGACGAAGTCCGGACCGAAGTCAGCGTGATGCCTCCGCCGGCATTCAATCGCTTTCAGCACGGCTTCTCGCACATCTTTGCCGGCGGTTACTCTGCCGGCTACTACAGCTACAAATGGGCCGAAGTGCTGAGCGCCGATGTCTGGAGCGCGTTCGAGGAACAGTCGGCCAGCGACTCCGGGGTGCTCGATGTCGAGACCGGCCGGCGCTACCGAAAGGCGATTCTTGAAGCCGGAGGCAGCCGCCCGGCGATGGACAGTTTCAAGGAGTTTCGCGGCCGCGAGCCCAGCATCGAAGCGCTGCTTCGGCATCAGGGCATGAACTGAGGATCCAGAGATGCGTCAGCGCAGCCATTTCCGAAGCCGTCGATTCCAATTGCTCGCGCTGGGCTTGGCGCTGGGTGCGCCGCTCAGCGCCTGGGCGCAGTACAAGCTGTTCGACCCCGCCGGGACGGTCACCTATTCCGATCGACAGCCCGGACGAACCCCCGGCCGGGTCGAACAGATCGACACCCCGACGACCATCAGCCAGGTTTCCGCAGTCACCACGCTGCCGCTCGAGTTGCGGCAGACCGCGAGCCGCTACCCAGTGACGCTGTATGCGCAGAACAGCTGCGAGCCCTGCATTACCGGCAGGCAGTATCTGCGCCAGCGCGGCATCCCCTTCAGCGAAAAGCTGGTGAACGACGGCGATGGCCCGGCTCTGGAACGTGTGGCTGGCTCCCGGCAGGTGCCGGTGCTGACGATCGGCAACCAGGTGCTGGTGGGTTATTCGGCGGACCAATGGGCTTCGTATCTGGACGCCGCCGGCTATCCGAAGCAGTCGCGTCTGCCGTCGAACTACGCGCCACCAGAACCGACGCCGCTGGTCCCCGCACCTGCCCCACCGGCGCCCACCACGGCCGCACCCGCGCCGTCGCCGCCGGCCGTGGCGCCACCGCCCGCTCCTGGCGGCATTCGGTTCTGAGTCTTCGCGGGCCCGGCCCGCGTCACAGCCTGCTGGCGCCCCGGCCACCGACCACCAAGGCCAGCGCCATCAACCAGAACAGGCTGCCGGCGCCAATCGCGGCCCCGAGCAGACCGAACAGCAGCGGCATCAGCGTGCTCGACAGGTTGATCGCCACCGAGCGCAAGGCGATCGCTTCGCCATGCCGGTGGTCCGGTGTGATCTGGTGCAGCTTGGACAGGATCATCGGCTGCACCGAACCGAGCGCCATGCCGAGCAGGATCGCGCACACACTCATCACCACGGTCAGTTGAGCAAACGGATAGACCGTGAACACCGCCGCTGCCCCGAACATCGCAAACGCCAACACCCGTGCTTCACTGAGCCGGTGAGCCAGCAAGGGAATGATCAGACGGACCCCGGCCACAGCCAGCGCGAAGACACCGATCACGATGCCGATCTGCGATGCGCTGAGATTGCGCTCGTGGCCGAGGATCGGCAATACGAAAGTGTGAACGTCCCACGACGCCGAGAACACCCAGTTGACGAACAGCAAGCGGCGCAACGCCGGGATGCGAAGCAGGTCCCACGAGCGACTCGGCAGCCCGATCGGAGCGCCGACGCTCGGCGCCGGAGCGATGGCCGGCTTCGGTCGCGGAGTTTCTCGCGGCACGTAGCGTGACCACGCGAGTGCGGCCAGCGGCATCAATCCGAGCACGCCGAAGGCGACCCGAAAGCCCGCCAGGTCGATCAGGAAGCCGGCGGTCACCGGCCCGATCACGTTCGACAACGCCGGCGCCAGTCCGAGCCAGCTGAAGACGCGAATCCGCTCGATGTTGTCAACTGCGAGGATGCCGGCACGGCGCTGGATCGTGATCAGTCCGATATTGGCGCCTGCGCCGGCCAGCAGTGCGGCCAGGCACATGGCCAGATAGTGGCTGCTGACGGTCGCAACGATGCCGCCGAGGCAGGCCATTCCGACCGCGATGTGAAACGGCCGGTGATAACCGTGCCGGTCGGCCATTCGTCCAGCCGGCATTGCCAAGACGATCGGCGCCACCGCAAACAGCGCCAGCACAATGCCCACGGCCCATTCGGAATGGCCCTGACGCAGCGCCTGCAGCGGCGCCGCCACGCGCAGCCCGGTCATGCACGCATGCAGACTGATCTGGCCCAGGATCAACGCCAGCAGCACACGGGAGAAGCGCGTGCGCACCGCTGGATCTTTGACGCCGGCGGATGCTTCGGCGTCGCCGGGGCCTTCGGTCGGGCGCGCGGGCTCGGGCTCGGTGTCCCGACCCGGCTCAGGCGGGATCGTCATCGTTCGATTCGATCGCCTCGTCGTACAAATCCGGCAGCAACTGCCGGCTCCGGGTGTCGCCCAGTGCCTCCACCGATTTGAGCTTGCGCGTCATGACCCGGGTGCGGGTCTGCGCATGTTCGATCGTATTGGCAGCCTCCTCGAGCTTCTTGCGGGTCTTGGCCAGGATGTCGGCGAACTTGCCGAACTCGGTCTTGACACCGCCCAGCACCTCCCACACTTCGGCCGAGCGTTTCTCCAGTGCCAGCGTGCGAAAACCCATCTGCAGGCTGTTCAAGGTGGCCAGCAAGGTGGTCGGGCCGGCCAGCATCACCTTGCATTCGCGCTGCAGGTTCTCTACCAGACCGGGCCGACGCAAGGCCTCGGCGTACAAACCTTCGGTCGGAACGAACAGGATCGCAAAGTCGGTGGTGTGGGGTGGCGACAGGTATTTGGCCGCGATGCTGCGCGCTTCCAGACGCAGGCGCTGTTCGATCGCCTTCGCCGCCGCTTCGGCCGCTGGCAGGTCGGCGCGTTCCTGTGCATCGAGCAGGCGCTCGTGGTCTTCGCGCGGAAACTTGGCGTCGATCGGCAACCACAGCGGCGCGCCGTCCTCGCGTCGGCCCGGCAGCTTCAGCGCAAACTCGACACGTGCGCCGCTGCCCGGCACGGTCTCGACGTTGGCCGCATATTGGTCGGCGGTGAACACCTGTTCGAGCAGGCCGGCGAGCTGAACTTCGCCGAAGATGCCGCGCGTCTTCACGTTCGTCAGCACCCGGTTCAACGATCCGACATCGCGCGCCAGCAATTGCATTTCGCCCAGCCCGCGGTGCACCTGTTCGAGCCGCTCGGCCACCTGCTTGAAACTTTCGCCCAGGCGCTGCTCGAGCGTGGCGTGCAGCTTCTCGTCGACGGTCAGCCGCATCTGTTCGAGCTTGTTCTCGTTGCCCTGCTGCAGGCTGGTTAGCCGCTGCTCGACCGTCGTGCGAACCTCGCCCAGGCGGCGCTCGCTGGCTTCGCCCAAGGCATGCAATTGCGCACCGAAGCTGCTGGCAAAACGCTGCAAGGCCACGTCCTGCGCTTCCCGGGCCTGCTGGGCCTGAGTGTGCTGCAACTCGGCTGCCGTCTGCACCGCTTGGGCGACGGCGGTCTGCATGGTGCCGAGCTGCAGGCGCAGCTGATCGATCTGCTCGTTCTGCAGCCGGGCGACCTCGCTGTGCTGGTTCAACAACATCTGCTGCAGGCTGCTCAGCGTCTGCCCGAGTTCGACCCGTGTGCCCGAGGCGCTGCGCACGATTTCGCTGCGCAATTCCTGCTCGATGCGCTCGCTGCTGCGCTGCAGCGCGGCCAGCACCGCGGAGGTCTGAATTTCGGCACGCCGATCGGCATCGGAATCGTGGCGCAGGCGGGCATGCAAGGCCAGCACCAGCAGCACCAGCAACGCGGCAAGGCCACCGATCAGCCAGAGCCAATGTTCAGGAAGCATGCGTCGATTGTCGCAGGCGGTGACCCTTCGGATGAACGTCGATCAGGCGCTCAGCACCTGCGGATTGATCGGCGTCGGCGGATGGCCCGCGTCGGGTCCGAAGCCCAGCCCGGCGATCAGGTTGTCGGCGGCCAGGTCGGCCATCGCGCGCCGGGTGGCGACGCTGGCACTGGCGATGTGCGGGGTCAGCACGACGTTGCGCAGCGTCAGCAGGTCCGGGTGGACGGCCGGCTCACCTTCGAATACGTCCAGGCCGGCCGCCGCGATCTGACGTGAGGCCAGCGCCCGAGCCAGCGCCGCGTCATCGACGATGCCACCGCGTGCGATGTTGGTCAGGCACGCTGTCGGTTTCATCTGCGCCAGTTCGGCCGCACCGATGCTGTGATGAGACGCGCCAGAATACGGCAGCACCAGCACCAGGTGATCGGCCTGCTGCAGCAGTTCGTCCTTGCTGACATAACGGGCGCCCAGGCTGTGCTCGGTCGCCGCATCGAGGCGCGAACGGTTGTGATAGATCACCTGCATGACGAAGCCGTGCGCGCCGCGCCGGGCGATCGCCTGACCGATGCGCCCCATGCCGAGGACACCGAGCGTTGCGCCGTGGATGTCGCTGCCGGTGAACATGTCGTAGGCCCATTTGGTCCACTCGCCGCGGCGTAGCGCATGTTCGCTTTCGGTCAGTCGGCGTGCCGTCGCCATCATCAGCGCGAAGCCGAAGTCTGCGGTCGTCTCGGTCAGCACATCCGGTGTATTGGTGCACAACACGCTGCGCGCCGTGCAGGCCGGCACATCGAAATTGTTGTAGCCCACCGCCATGTTGGCGACCACCCTGAGCTGCGGATTGGCTATCAGCACGTCGGCGTCGATGCGCTCGCTGCCGGTTGTGATGGCGCCCATTTTGGACGCCAGTCTGCGCGTCAACTCGCCCTTGCTCCAGACCTCGTCCGACGGGTTGTCGCTGACGTCGAAAAATTCGCGCAGCCGCTTGATGACTTCGGGAAAAACAGCGCGGGCCACCAGGACCGACGGCTTGTTGGTCGTCATCGCCTCAGAACCAGATCAGGGTCATGATGCCGAACAGCGGCACCAGAAAGATGATCGACCAGCCCATGTAGCCGAAGAAACTCGGCATCTTGACGCCACGGTCCTCGGCGATCGCCTTCACCATCAGGTTCGGCGCATTGCCGATGTAGGTGTTGGCGCCCATGAACACCGAACCCGCGGAGATCGCTGCCAGCGTCGACGCGAACGTTGTCATCAGCATCTGCGGATCGCCGCCCGCCGTGTTGAAGAACACCAGGTAGGTCGGCGCATTGTCGAGGAACGAGGAGAGCACCCCGCTGGCCCAGAAGTACATCGCTGGCAACGGTTGCCCGTTCTCGCCGGTGACGGCGCTGACGATCGCGCCGAACGGACCGTCGACTCCGGCGCGAAGCATTGCAATGACTGGAATGATCGTCAGGAAAATCGCCGCGAACAGCTTGGCCACTTCGGCGATCGGTGCCCAGTTGAACTGGTTCTGCTCACGTGGTGCCATCGGCGCGAACTGCATCGAGATGATGGCCAGCAACAGCAGGCCGATGTCGCGCGCCAGGCTGGCCCACGTGACTTCAGCGCCGGCCACCACAAAGGCGGTGCCCGACTTCCACAGCCCGCTCAGCAGCACCAGCCCGACCACCCCGGCCAGCAGCAGAAAATTGATCTTGCCGTCGAACCCCAGGCTCGGCGAGTCGGGCGTGGGATCGGAACGGGTCACGCCCTCCTTGCGATAGTGCCAGCTGTCCAGAAAAAAGAAGATGCCCAGCAGCGTGCCGACCAGAAACAGCGTCTCGGGAAAGATGTGCCGCATGGTCCAGAAGAAGTCGACCCCTTTCAGGAAACCGAGGAACAACGGCGGATCACCGAGGGGCGTCAACGAACCACCCGCGTTGGATACCGTGAAGATGAAGAAGACCACCACATGGGCCACGCTCTTGCGGTTGTCGTTGGCGCGGATCAGCGGCCGGATCAGCAGCATCGACGCGCCGGTGGTTCCCATGATGCTGGCCAGCACCGAACCGATCGCCAGGATGCCGGTATTCAGGGCCGGGCTGCCGTGCAGGTTGCCGCGCAGGAAGATGCCGCCGGCAATCACATACAGGCTGCCGACCAGCAGGATGAACGGAATGTATTCGGCCACCAGCGCATGCAGGAAGCCGTCGATGGCTACGCCGATGCCGAAGAACGCCGCAAACGGCACGAAGAACACCAGCGCCCAGGCTGCAACGATCTTGCCGTAGTGGAGATGCCAGAAATGCGGCGTGAGCAGCGGCAGGACCGCGATCGACAGCAACACGCCCGCAAACGGTATGCCCCACCAGGCCTGGAGACTGGAACCGTCGAATTCGGCTGCGTGGGCTGCGGCGGGTGCACACATCATCACCAGCATCAGCAGACCCGACAGCCAGGCAGCCGACGAACGAGCGGAGGTCGGGCGATGCAGATCGATCATGGCACGGCTCATTGGTGAAAGACCGAGAAACCCGCCACCGGTTCGCGCTCGGTGACGAGGGTATTTTCGATCGCCTGCGGATCCGCGTGACCGAGCGACATGCCACACACCAGCATCTCATCGTGCGGTGCGCCGATGTGTTCGAGCACGATCCGGTGGAACGGCGTGAACGCGGCCTGCGGACAGGTATGCAGACCGCGTGCCCGGGCGGCCACCATGATGTTCTGCAGGAACATCCCGTAGTCGAGCCAGCTGCCCTGGCGCATCACACGGTCGATGGTGAACATCATGCCGACCGGCGCCCCGAAGAAGCTGTAATTGCGGCCGTGCTGCGCATGCATCCTGGCCTTGTCGGTCTTGCCGATGCCGAGCAGGCCGTACAGGTCCCAGCCGACCTTGCGCCTGCGGTCGATGTAGGGCGATCGCCACTCGGTGGGGTAGTAGGCATACTCCTCCGTGTGGGTTGCGGCGATCGCCGGGTCGTCGAAGGCGGCGAGGATCTTTTCCGACAGGCTCTCTAGCGCCGCACCGGTCAACACGTGGACTTTCCAGGGTTGGGTGTTGGTGCCCGATGGCGCGCGCGCAGCCACCGCCAGTATGGCCTCGATGGTGGCCCGCTCGACCGGTGTCGGCAAGAACGCGCGCAGCGATTGTCGCGACGTGATGGCGGCATCGATCAATGCGGTCTGCTCGGCGGTCGGTGGGGCGGTGGAAGCAGGATTCACACGAACTCCAGTCAAAAAATCGTCATTGCAGTTGATCGAGCAGCCGACGCAATGTGGCGGGCAGCGGCGTCGGACGACGCGAGTCGCGATCGACATAGACATGCACGAAATGTCCGCGCGCCGCAGTCAGTGCCGCCCCTTCGGCGAACAGGCCGATCTCGTAGCGCACGCTCGACTGTCCGACCTGGCCGACCCGGATGCCGGCCTCGACCGCCTGCGGAAAGGCGATCGAGTCGAAGAAGTTGCAGTGGGTCTCGACCACCAGCCCGATCACCGCACCGTGGTGGATGTCGAGCACGCCGTCTTCGATCAGCATCGCATTGACGGCCGTATCGAACAGGCTGTAATACACGACGTTGTTCAGGTGGCCATAGGCATCGTTGTCCATCCAGCGCGTATCCAGCCGGCGGAACCGTCGATAGGCGTCCCGGGCGTCCGCCTGCGGGCGGACCGTTGGCAATGCGGCATTCATGCGGCCATTGTTCCATCGTCAAGACCTGGCGCCGACACCTGGCCGGCCCCTGTTTTCCTCGTGGTTTTCGCCCATTGACGGTGCGCCGCACAGGCCAGTTTCAGCGTGTTGAACTGGATCGCGACCGTATCCTCGATGACCCGACCATAACCGCCCGCCATCGACAGTGCGATCGGAATGCCGCGTTGGCGCGCCGCATCGAGCACCCGGAGGTCGCGCTGCGCGAGGCCTTCGGCAGTCAGCTTGAGGCGCCCGAGCCGGTCGCCTTCATGCGGATCGGCGCCGGCCAGAAAGAAGATCAGACCGGGCGCCCGGTCACGGTGGTGATCCCACAAGGCATCCAGGGCAGCATCGAGCGCCCGCAGATAGTCCTCGTCGCAGCAGCCATCGGGCAGCCCGATATCCAGATCACCGGCTTCCTTGCGGAAGGGGTAGTTCTTCTCGCCGTGCAGCGACAAGGTGAAGACCGTCGGATCGTCGCGAAAGATCGAGGCGGTGCCGTTGCCCTGGTGGACATCCAGGTCGATCACGGCCACGCGCAGCAGCCGACGATGCAGCCGATGCGATTCGGCCTGCAGCAGACGCGCCGCAACCGCCACATCGTTGAATACGCAATAGCCGGCGCCCTTGTCGGCCGATGCATGGTGGGTGCCGCCGGCCAAGTTGGCCGACACCCCTTCGGCCAGCGCCGTCCGCCCCGCCGCGATGGTCGCGCCGACCGACCGCCGCGAGCGCTGCACCATGCGCTCGGTCCAGGGAAAGCCGATCTCGCGCTGCTCGGCCGGGTTCAGCAGGCCGTTGACCACCGCATCGATGTAACGCGGCGTATGCACCAGCGTCAATTCGCCGTCGCTGGCAGCCGGCGCCTCGATCAGCTCGACTTCCGGCAACTCGGCTGATACCCGCACCTGGAGCGCAGCGTATTTGCCCATCGGAAAGCTGTGTCCGGGCGGCAGCGGCAGAACGAATTGGCTGGAGTGGAAGGCCCGCATGGACGGTCATTGTGCCCAAGCCCCCGATCGGGTCCGATTTAGAGTCTCCCGACAAATTTGCTGCATCGCAACAAAAAACGCTTGAAATGTGCGAACGCACCGCTATACTTGAGCCCATGGTGCAGTGCAACAAAATCGCTTCCTGTGCCTCCCAAGAGTTCGTTGTTGACCTGTAACCCCTGATTGATCGGAGAAATACCATGATGACCCCGGAACAAATGATGGCTGCCCAGAAAGCCAACGTCGAAACCCTGTTCGGCCTGACCAACAAGGCCTTCGAAGGCGTTGAAAAGCTGGTCGAGCTGAACCTGCAGGTGGCCAAGGCCGCCATGAGCGAAGCCGCCGAAACCACCAAGGCCGCCCTGTCGGTCAAGGACGCGCAAGAACTGATCGCTCTGCAGACCAGCCTGCTGCAACCGGCCGCCGAAAAAGCCGCCGCCTACAGCCGTCAGATCTATGACATCGCTGCCTCCACCAACGCCGAAGTAACCAAGGTCGTCGAGGAAACCGCGTCCGATTCGCAGAAGAAGTTCATGGCCGTCGTCGATAGCGCCGTGAAGAACGCTCCTGCCGGCAGCGAAAACGCGGTCGCGCTGGTCAAGTCGGCCGTCGCTGCTGCCAACAATGCCTACGAGAGCGTGCAAAAGGCGAGCAAGCAAGCTGCTGAAGTGGCCGAAGCCAACTTCCAGAACATGACCTCGCAAGCCGTCAAGGCAAGCCAGGCCACTACCAAGGCCGCCAAGCGCGCTGCCTGATCGTCGGCAGCCTCTGAAGCCATCGGCTTCGGGGGCGCTGCGGTAAATCTTTGTTGCCGAGGCAGAACTTTTCGCCGCAGGCGTCGTCTTAAAGACACCTGCGGGCTGACCCCCGTAGTCGACCTTTGCTTGGTCTCCTCGGTACCCTGCGAATCTCCCCGGTTCCAGGTACTTTAAGCCCGGTGCAATGCACCGGGCTTTTTTATGCGCGCGTGAAACGTCAATCTGGGCAACGCGACCGCTTTATTCCCATGGGGAATAACCAAACTATCAATCTGTAGTTCCTATTTATAAAGCGACTGCCTAGAGTCGGACCCTGGTATTTGCTCGGCACCTGCGCCGATGCTTTCTACAACGGGCCTTTCGATGGACTTCACGGCAATCCTGAGCGGTTTCGGCGTCGGCGCCATCGTCGGGATGACCGGCGTCGGCGGTGGGTCGCTGATGACACCGCTGCTGCTGTCGGTCTTCAAGCTGCACCCGGCGGTTGCCATCGGCACCGACCTGATGTTCGCCGCCGCCACCAAGGCGACTGGATCGATCGCCCATCACCGCGCCGGCCATGTCGACTGGCGCCTGACCCGCTTGCTGCTGCTGGGCAGCCTGCCGGCGGCGCTGGCGACCCTGGCGCTGATGCATCTGACCGGCCTGACCCGGCACTGGGCCAGCGGATTGACCTTTGCGCTCGGTATCGCCTTGCTGCTGACCGCCGTGGTGGTCGCCTACCGCAGCGCCTGGCACGCGGTCGGACTGCGGCTCGAACGCCACCTTCCCGAAGCGCGCAAACCGGCGTTCACGCTGGCCAGCGGCGTGTTGCTGGGTGTGCTGGTGTCGATCACCTCGATCGGCGCCGGGGCCATTGGCGCGACACTGATCATGCTGCTGTATCCACGCCTGCCAGCGCACCGCATCGTCGGCACCGACATCGCCCACGCGGTCCCGCTGACGCTGGTCGCCGGCATCGGCCACGCCTTTCTCGGCCATGTCGACTGGAACCTGCTGGGCGCCTTGCTGATCGGCTCGTTGCCCGGCATCTGGCTCGGCGCCCGGCTGACCCGGCGCATGCCCGAAGCGCTGGTCCGCGCCCTGCTGTGCGCCTCTCTGGTCACCGCCGGGCTGAAGGTCATCCATTGATCGACGATCACTGAAACCACATGTACACCTATACCGATTTCGACCGTCACTTCATCCGCCAGCGTGCGGTGCAATACCGCGAGCAATTGCAGCGTCGCCTCGATGGCGAACTCGCAGAAGAGGAGTTCAGGCCGCTGCGACTGCAGAACGGTTGGTATGTGCAGCGCCACGCACCGATGCTGCGCATTGCCGTGCCGTATGGCGAACTGAATTCGAAGCAGTTGCGCGCGCTGGCACACATCGCGCGTGAATTCGACCATCAGGAGAACGGCCCGCATGCCGGCCAGGGCGGCTATGGTCATTTCACGACGCGCCAGAACCTGCAGTTCAACTGGATCCCGATCGAGCGCAGCGCCGATGTGATGGACGCACTCGCCGCGGTCGACATGCACGGCATCCAGACCAGCGGCAACTGCATCCGCAACATCACCAGCGATTGTTTTGCCGGCGTCGCGGCCGATGAAGCGATCGACCCGCGGCCCTACTGCGAAATCATGCGCCAGTGGAGCACGCTGCACCCGGAATTCGCCTTCCTGCCGCGCAAGTTCAAGATTGCCGTCACCGGTGCACGCGAAGACCGCGCCGCCATCGCTTGGCACGACATCGGCCTGCAACTGCTGAAAAACGATGCCGGCGAGATCGGCTTCAAGGTGCTGGTCGGCGGCGGCATGGGTCGCACCCCGGTGATCGGCACGGTGATTCGCGAGTTCCTGCCATGGCAGCAGATCCTGCTGTTCATCGAGGCGATTGTGCGTGTCTACAACCGCCACGGCCGGCGCGACAACATGTACAAGGCGCGCATCAAGATCCTGGTGAAGGCAGAGGGTCAACGCTTCATCGACGACGTCGACGAGGAATTCGCGCACATCCTGAAAGACGATGTCGACGGCACCGCGCACCTGATTCCGCAATCCGAGTTCGACCGCGTCGCTGCGTCGTTCTTGATCCCGGCCGAGGTGCAGGCTGCGGCGGACCATTCGTCGACCTGGCTGCCACCCGCCGAAGCCCCGGCCGGATTCACGCGCTGGCTCGAACGCAACAGCCATGCACACAAGCTGCGCGGCTATCGGGCCGTCACCTTGTCGCTGAAGCGGGCCGGCATTGCGCCGGGTGATGTCGACGACCAGCAGATGGAAGCGGCCGCAACGCTGTCCGATCGCTACAGCCTCGGCGAGCTGCGGGTTTCACACGATCAGAACCTGGTCTTGCCGTGGGTGCGCGAGGTCGACCTGTTCGGCCTCTGGAATGCCGCCCGCGACGCCGGTTTCGCAACCCCCAACATCGGCCTGCTGACCGACATGATCGCCTGCCCGGGCGGCGATTTCTGCGCGCTGGCCAACGCCCGATCCATTCCCGTCGCTGCCGCCATCAACGAACGCTTCGACGACATCGATCGGCTGGCCGATATCGGCGACATCGACCTGCACATCAGCGGCTGCATCAATTCCTGCGGCCATCACCACAGCGGCCACATCGGCATCCTCGGCGTCGACAAGGATGGTGCCGAGTGGTACCAGGTCACGCTCGGCGGATCGGACGGCTCCGCGCTGGCCGAGACGCCGGTGCCCGGCAAGGTGATCGGTCCGTCCTTCGCAGCCGACGAAGTACCCGATGTGCTCGAGGCGGTGATCGACAACTACCTGGAGCAGCGCAGCAGTGCGGCCGAGCATTTCGTCGAGACGGTGCAGCGTATCGGTCTCGATTCGTTCAAGGCCGCCGCCAATTCGGTGCGCCGCTCGACCGCGCTGTCGCACTGAGCTGTCGCGCTGACATTCGCGCCGCAGAAACGGAACAACCCAACATGAATTTCGTCAATCCGAAACACGAACGCTGGTTCACCGTGACCGGCGAGGACGGGCCGATGGTCACGCTGACGCCGGCTGCTCACAGCCTCCTGAGCCTGGCCCAGTGGCACAGCGTGCGCGCGCATTGGCCGATCGAGATGCCGGTCGGCGTGCAACTGCCCAACGATGCCGAGTTATCGGCGATCAGCGCCGACCTCGATCGCATCGATCTGATCGCGTTGAATTTTCCGAAGTGGACCGATGGTCGCGCCTACAGCCAGGCCCGCGTGCTGCGCAGCCGACATCGTTTCGACGGCGAGATCCGGGCCACCGGTGATGTGGTGGTCGACATGATGCCGCTGCTGCAGCGCTGCGGCTTCGACGCCGTGGTGTTGCGCGGCGACCAGGTTCGTGCCTCGGCCGAACAGGCCTTGCTGCGCTTCAGCGCTCACTACCAGGGCGATGTCCGGCAGACGAGACCGATCTTCGCGCGCAGCGCCGACGAACTCAGTCAGCTGACCGGCCAGACCTTCATCGAAACCGGTGCGTCGATATGAACGCCTACGACCTGTATGCACGCAAGACGCGTGGCTTTGAACAGCGGGTGCAAGACAGCCTGGAGCTGTTGCGCCAGGCCGCCGCAGAGTTTCCCGGCGCCATCGTGCAGTCGACCAGCCTCGGCGCCGAAGACATGGTGGTGACCGACCTGATCGCGCGCCACGGGCTCGAGATCGAACTCGCCACACTGAATACCGGCATGCTGCATCCGCAGACCATCGAGCTGATCGAACGGCTCGAGGCGCGTTACGGGCTGCCGGTCGCGATTTTCGAGCCCGTGCGCGAAGCGACCATCCGGTTTGTCCGCCAGCACGGCGAGCGCGCGATGTACGAGAGCATCGAGCTGCGCAAAGCCTGCTGCGCAATGCGCAAGCTGGAGCCGCTGGCGCGCCTGCTGGCCGGGCGCAGCGCCTGGGTGACCGGGCTGCGGCGCGAGCAGTCGGCCAGCCGCGGCGATGTGCCGACCCGCGAAGCCGACGGCAACGGCCGCCAGAAGATCAATCCGCTGGCAGCCTGGAGCTGGAACGATGTGTGGCACTACATCGCCAGCAACGACGTGCCCTACAACCCGCTGCACGACCAGTTCATGCCGAGCATCGGCTGCGCGCCGTGCACCCGCGAAATCGCAGTCGGCGAGGATTTCCGCGCCGGCCGCTGGTGGTGGGAAGACGCAAGCGCCAAGGAATGTGGCCTGCACGTGAAGGACGCCGCGCCCGCCGCATCGGCGGTTTCAACCATCGGAGCCCGCGCATGAACGCACCCTTGACCGTCGAGCAATTGTTGCCCGAACTCGACCATAGCCACCTCGACTGGCTGGAGGAAGAAGCCATCTTCATCCTGCGCGAAACGGTTGCCGCGTTCGAGCGCCCCGCCCTGCTGTTTTCTGGCGGCAAGGACTCCTGCGTGGTGTTGCGGCTGGCCGAGAAGGCTTTCAAGACCCGGCAGGCCAATGGCAACTTTGCCGGCAAACTGCCGTTCCCGCTGCTTCATGTCGATACTGGCCACAACTTTCCCGAGGTGATCGAATTTCGTGATCGCCGGGTGGCCGAGATGGGCGAGCGGCTGCTGGTCGGCAATCTCGAGGATTCGATCCGGCGTGGCACGGTGCGGTTATCACACCCGCTTGAATCGCGCAACGGCCACCAGACCGTGGCCTTGCTCGAAGCGATCGAAGAATACCGCTTCGATGTGCTGATCGGTGGCGCGCGCCGCGACGAGGAAAAGGCGCGCGCCAAGGAGCGCATCTTCAGCCACCGCGACAGCTTTGGCCAGTGGCAACCGAAGGAGCAGCGACCCGAGTTGTGGACGTTGTTCAACACCCGCATCCGGCCCGGCGAACACCTGCGCGCCTTCCCGATCAGCAACTGGACCGAGCTCGATGTCTGGTTGTACATCGCGCGCGAAAACATCCCGCTGCCGAATCTGTATTTCAGCCACCCGCGCCTGGTCGTGCGGCGCAAGGGCCTGCTGGTCCCGTTGACCGATGTGACGCCGGCCGAGTCGGGTGAGACGGTGGAAACCGCCGAGGTCAGGTTTCGCACCGTCGGCGACATGACCTGCACCTGCCCGGTCGAGAGCCCGGCCGCCAACGCGATCGAGATCGTTGCCGAAACCCTGAAGGCGACAGTCAGCGAACGCGGCGCCACCCGCATGGACGATCGCACCTCGGACGCTTCGATGGAGCGCCGCAAGAAGGAAGGGTATTTCTGATGATCAATGACGACAGCATGACCACCGAATCCGCTGAAGACTTTGCCGGGCTGGACTTCGGCTCGGACGATGCAGCAGGCAGCCTCGCAGCCGCAGCAGAAGCCGACTCGGTCGTCGCGCGCCTGCGCGCACCGCACGGGGCCGCACCCGCCCGGGGGGCCGATCACCGCGCGTTGCGCTTCCTGACCGCCGGCAGTGTCGACGATGGAAAAAGCACGCTGATCGGCCGCCTGCTGCTCGATAGCCGAGCGATTCTGGCCGACCAGCTGGACCTGCTGGAAAAACGGGCCGCGGGCGCGCCGATCGATCTATCTTTGCTGACCGACGGCCTCGAAGCCGAGCGCGAGCAAGGCATCACGATCGATGTCGCCTACCGCTATTTCGCGACCCGTTCGCGCAAATTCATCATCGCCGACGCACCCGGCCACGAGCAATACACCCGCAACATGGTCACCGCCGCCGCTGGCAGCGACGCCGCGGTGGTGCTGGTCGATGTCACCAAGATCGACCTTACGGGCGATGCGATCGTGCTGCTGCCGCAGACACGCCGCCACGCCTTGCTGGCGCACCTGCTGCGGGTGCCGAACATCGTGTTTGCGGTCAACAAGCTCGACGCGGTTGAAGACCCCGGCTTCGCGTTCGAACGAACCCGCTCGGCCCTGCTCGCCTTCGCCAACCAGGCCGGCATCGCAGTGGCGGGCGTGATCCCGGTCTCGGCGCTGCGTGGCGACAACGTGATCCAGGCGCCCGCGCAGGCCCACGGTGCCCTGCACGCCTGGGCGGCGTGGTACCAGGGGCCGTCGCTGCTGCAATTGCTTGAGGCCTTGCCGGCGCTGCAGGAACGCAAGGACGGCAGCTTGTCGATCCCGATCCAATATGTGGCACGCGACGGCGACGGCACCGGCAACCAGCCGCGCGCCTTGTGGGGTCGGATCGCGCACGGCCGGGTCAGCGCCGGCATGCCGATCGAGGTATTGCCGAGCGGCGAACGGGCAGTGGTGGTCGAGGTTCGACTGGCCGGTTCGATCGTCGACAGCGCCGAGGCCGGTCAATCGGCTGGCCTGCTGCTCGACCGCCAGCTCGATGTATCGCGCGGCAACTGGATCGTGACGCCCGGGTCGACCACACCGACCCGCCGCTTCGCGGCCACGCTGGCCTGGCTGGACACCGAGCCGGCACAGGTCGGCCGCAAATACTGGGTGCGCCACGGCAACCAGTGGACGCAGGCACGCATCGTGCAGATCGACAGCCAGCTCGATATCCAGAACCTGAGCCCGGTTGATGCGCATCAGTTGGCAGTCAACGAGATCGGGCAGGTGGTCATCGAGACCCAGCAGCCGCTGCCGGTCGAGGCCTTTGCCGACAACCGCATCGGCGGCGCATTGATCATCGTGGATCCCGCCAGCAACCGCACCAGCGGCGCCCTGCTGGTGACTTCCGCCCACTGACCGACGAGGCACGCGAATGGGCAAGGTCTATTTCATCGGTGCAGGGCCCGGCGCAGCCGACCTGATCACGCTGCGTGGCGCGCGCCAGCTGGCCCGCGCCGACGTGGTGTTGTACGACGCGCTGACCGACCCGGCCCTGCGCGAGCACGCGCCCGACGCGGTCTGGATCGATGTCGGCAAACGCGGCTTCTGCGACAGCACCGGACAGACCAGCATCAATGCGCTGCTGGTTCGGCATGCCGGCGAGTCCGCCGTCGTGGTCAGACTGAAGGGTGGCGACCCGAGCATCTTCGGTCGCCTCGAGGAAGAACTCGACGCGCTCGACGCGGCCGGCATCGAGTGCGAGGTAATTCCGGGCGTCACCGCCGCCATCGCGGCCGCAGCCGCGACCCGCCGGCCGCTGACCCGTCGCGGCAGCGGCCGCAGCGTCAGCCTGAGCACCGCCATGACCGCGGTGGCGTCACCTCGGTCAGTAAATGGTGCGGCGGATCCCGCGACGCCGGGCATGCTGCGCGCCACCCGCACCGCCGATACCGAGGTCTTCTACATGGCCGGCAAACAGCTGGGCGTCTTGTCGCGGCGCCTGATCGAAGCCGGCTGGCCGGCCGATACACCGGTCAGTGTCGTTTCCCGGGCCGGCTGGCCCGATCAGTTGCACAGCGATCACCAGGTCGGATCGCTGGCCGGCGCCAGCATGCTGCATGCCGGCCGTCCGACCGTGGTGGCGGTGGGTGCCGGCGCTGTACCGATGCCAGCATCCAAAACCGGTCGGCGTCGTGATGGCGCGGCCACTGTCTGCGGCGATGCCCCTGTCGATGTAGCGACCCTGGCACCCGATCGCAGTCCGTGACCGCTTAAAATTGCCGGCATCGCACCGTTATCGTGCATGCCTTCATCTTTCCGAGCCAGAACATGACCCACGTCGTCACCGAATCGTGCATCCGCTGCAAATACACCGACTGCGTGGACGTCTGCCCGGTTGACTGCTTCCGCGAAGGCCCCAACTTCCTGACCATCGACCCCGACGAGTGCATCGACTGCGCCGTCTGCATTCCCGAATGCCCGGTCAATGCGATCATGCCGGAAGAAGATGTGCCCGCCGACCAGCAGCACATGATCAAGCTGAACGCCGAGCTGGCCGTCATTGGCTGGCCGAGCATCACCAAGCGCAAGCCCGCACCACCCGACGCCGACGAGTGGAAGGATCGCACCGGGAAGTTGTCCGAACTGGTGCGGTGATCGGCGCCAGGCACGCCGCGATTCGAGCGGCAATCGTCCGATGATCCAGACCGATGCGGTCGTCATCGGCGCCGGCCCGGTCGGCCTGTTCCAGGTCTTCCAGCTCGGTCTGCAGGAAATCCATGCCGAGCTGATCGATGCCTTGCCCCACCTCGGAGGGCAATGCGCCGAGCTGTATCCGGGCAAGCCGATCTACGACATCCCGGGCATTCCGGTGTGCAGCGGCGCCGAACTGGTCGAGCGACTGCAACACCAGATGGCGCCGATGCGCCCGGGGATCCACCTGGGCCAGACCGTCAGCCAGCTCGAGGCTGGCGCGGCCGGTGGGTACACGGTCCGCACCAGCGGCGGGCTCGCCTTCGACACACGCAGCGTATTCATTGCCGGCGGAATCGGCGCCTTCGAGCCGCGGCGCCTGAAGTTGCCAGGCATCGACGCCTGGGAAGGGCGCCAGCTGCACTACGCGATGCCCGACTCCGCCACGACAGCGGGACGCCAGGTGGTGATCTTCGGCGGGGAAGAGCCGGCAGTCGAGGCCGCCCTCGCGCTGACCGATGCAGGCGTTGCCGCCTCCGCCGATGCACCGGCCAGCGTCACGCTGATTCACCGCCGCGAGGTGCTGAAGGCCGGTGCCGATCAGATCGCGGCCATCGACTCGCGCGTCCAGGCGGGCCGCCTGCGCTTCGTCGTCGGCCAGCCGACCGCTTTCACGACCGACGGTGATCGCCTCGCGGCGCTGCAGCTGCTGACACCGGAATCGACCCAGGTCGAGCTGCCGGTCGACCTGCTGATCGTGCGCCAGGGCCTGAGTCCGCACCTGGGGCCGATCGCTCAATGGGGCCTGCCGATCGAGCGCAAGCAGCTGGTGGTCGACACCGCCGGCTTCGAGACCGGCATCCCCGGCATCCACGCAGTCGGCGACGTCAACACTTACCCCGGCAAGAAGAAGCTGATTCTGTGCGGCTTCCACGAAGCGACCTTGGCCGCTTTTGCCGCCGCAGCGCGCCTGTTCCCCGACCGGCCGGCCCATCTGCTGTATACGACCACCAGCCCGCGACTGCACCGCATCCTCGGCGTCGCCGACTGACTCGACGTCCGCCTGAAGGCCGCCCCTGGGTCGTCTGCTGCTCGGGTGCGGCTCGGCTGCAGCTCGGGTGCAGGTCATTTGCACGTCGTCGAAGGCGTTCGACGCATCGACGCACGGCCAGGATTCAGCAGCCGGCATGCGCAGCAATGCACACTTGCGGCGCCCGCCTGCAAGGCCGGTCCGCGTGACGGCTTCCAGTGCGCGGTATCCGTTGTTACTATCCACTGACCCTCACTTCATGCGAGTGGAGCATGCCCGCTCTGCAGATTTCACAGCAGCAATCCGCGGCGATGTCGACCGATCTGGTGGCGCGCCATGCGGCGTCGTTGATCCGCCGGGCGGATCAGAACCTGCCGGTCATCGACCCGGCAACGGCCGATCTGCCGGCTTCGGCACCGCGCCTGAAGGCCTTGCATACCGTGTTGCGCGCCGAGTTGCCGGCAAAGGCCGGCGCTGCCGCGCCGTATGTCGGGATCGACCTCGACCACTGCG
>JANNNE010000237.1:0-7205 GCA_031398385.1 Ideonella sp. | reverse complement strand
CAGCGAGGAACACCTCGACAGCCGCGCCAAAGGCCTCGGGTTGTTGGATGTTCGAGATGTGCGCAGCATCGAGTTCGACTGCAATCGCGCCGGGGATGGCCTGCTCGATTAGTTTGCCGGCGGTCGGCGGCGTCGCCGGGTCGGAGGTGCCGATGATCACCAAGGTCGGATTGCCCACGATGCCGAGCGACGCCCGCTGGTCCATTTCGCGGATCGCCGCGCAACTGCCGGCATAACCTTCGACGGAGGTGCGGCGGATCATCGAGCGCATGCGCTCAATCGTGGCTGGCGCGGCGGCGTGAAAGGCGGCCGGAAACCATCGTTGCACGGTCGGCTCGACGGTTGCTTCCATGCCGCCGGCGCGTGCCAGCGCGATGCGGCTGTCCCAGAGTTCGCGTGGCCCCATGTGCGCCGACGTGTTTGCCAGCACCGCGCGGTCGATGCGTTCGCCAGCATGCCGCAGCAACCACATGCCGACCATTCCGCCCATCGACAGGCCGCAGAAATGGGCCCGCGAGATGCCAACGTGGTCGAGTACGCATAGCGCGTCATCGGCCAGGCGCTCGATCGAAAACGGACCGGGCTCGGCGACGCTGTCACCGTGTCCGCGGGCATCGTATCGGATCACGCGCCAGCGTCGGGACCAGCGTGGCAGCTGGTCGTCCCACATCGACATGTCAGAACTCAGCGAGTTCGACAGCAGCAAGGCAGATGCGTCAGCCGGGCCGTCGATGCGCACGGCCAGTTCGGCGCCAGGTACCTCAACTGTCGTCGTGGAAGTCATGCTTCTTGCGCAAGGTAGCAGGGTTGTCGGTATGTCGGCGCGCCGTTTGGCGATTCGATACGACTTTAAACTAGGATCGAACGCTGCTCGCGGTTCGACTGCCGCCGCGGTGTACGCCGAATTTCTGGCCAATACCAACCTCTTTACTTTCCCGGGATGGCATGACCTCGACCCTTGTTCTTCACAACGCAAATCTGTTCGACAGTGCCACCGGCAGCCTGCGCGCTGGCGCCGTCGTGACCGTCGAAGGCGATCGCATCACCGCGGTCAACCATGACGGGACGGTGCCTGCCGGCCCGAGGGTGATCGATCTCGGCGGGCGTACGCTGCTGCCGGGCTTGATCGACGCGCATGTGCATGTGACGGCGACGATGCCCGATTTTTTCCGCCTGTCGCTGCAGCCGCAGTCACTTGTCGCGGCGCAGTCGAAGGACATCCTGGAAGCGATGCTGATGCGCGGCTTCACGACCGTCCGCGATGCTGGAGGTGCCGACTCCGGACTTGTGCAGGCGGTCGAACTCGGCCACTTCATCGGCCCGCGCTTGTACATCGCCGGCCGCGCGATCACGCAGACCGGTGGCCATGGAGATGCCCGCCCGGCCTATTTCCAGGGTCGCGCCGGCATGGGTTGCATCTCGTGCGGTGCTGCCGGCTTGCTCGGCAGCATCGCCGACGGAGTCAGCGAAGTACGCCGCGCGGCGCGCGAGGAACTTCGCAACGGCGCCCACCACATCAAGGTGATGGCCGGTGGCGGCGTCGCCTCGCCGAGCGATCCGCTCGATGGCACCCAATACTCGATCGAAGAGATGACGGCCATCGTCGAGGAAGCCCGCGCCGCGCGCACCTACGTGATGGCGCATGCCTACACCCCCGACTCGATCGGCCGAGCGGTGCGCTGTGGTGTGCGCTCGATCGAACACGGCAACCTGCTTGATGCGGCTACTGCTTCATTGATGGCCGAACATGGCACTTATCTGGTGCCGACGTTGGCAACCTACGACGCGCTGCATCGCAATGCCGCGCGGTTGGGCTGGAGCGACGACATGATGCGCAAGCTCGAACTCGTTCGCAGCCAAGGCGTCGAAGCAATTCGTCTGGCGTGCGCAGCCGGCGTCATGATTGGATATGGTACCGACCTGCTCGGCGAGATGCATGTCGACCAGTCGCTTGAATTCACCTTGCGGGCGCCTGCGATGTCGGCCGCCGAAATCCTGCGCAGCGCCACGTCCGTGAATGCCGAACTGCTGGGCCAAGCCGGCAAGCTCGGTGTTGTTGCTCCGGGCGCACTGGCCGATCTCGTGGTCGTCGACGGCGACCCGCTTCAGGATCTGACGCTGTTGCAGCAGCAAGGCAAGCACCTGTCGTTGATCATCAAGGCAGGTAAGATCTTCAAGGATCAGCTCGGCCAGACCGCCAGCTGAGCTTCCGGCTACACCATTGCCAACGTCCCAACCTGTCTGGAGAAATCATGTCAGCACCTACCTCACGCCGCGATGTCGTGCTTGCCAGCGCCAGCTTGCTGGCCCTCGGTGCGTTTCCGCGCGGCGCTTTCGCGCAGGCTGGCGGCCTTTTCCGCATCGGTTCGTTGTGCCCGGTGAGCGGTGCGGGTAGTCCTTATGGCAGCGGCATGCAGAAGGCAATCGAAATTGCGGTGGCCGAGGTCAACGGTGCAGGCGGGGCCGGCGGCAGCAAGCTGGAGCTGTTCTCCGAGGACAGCCAGACCAAGCCTGACGCTGCGGTGCTGGCTGCGAAGAAGCTGATCGAGGTGAACAAGGTGCAGGCGATCCTGGGCACCTGGTCTTCGGGTGTGACATTGGCGGTAGCGCCCCTTACCGACGCGGCAGACCTGATCCAGATGAATACCTCGGGCGCGCCGGCGATCTCGACCATCGACAAGAAGGATCTGGTGTGGCGCTTCCAGGCGACCAACGACCGCTTCGGCCAGGCCTTCGCGGTGATCGCCGAGAAGCGTGGCTACAAGCGCCCGGCAACAATGGCCTTCAACAATGCGTCGGGAATCGGCAACGCCGAAGGGTTCAAGAAGGCGTGGGAAAAGAAGGGTGGCAAGGTCGTCGCGAGCGTGGTCTACGAGCCGAACCGGCCAAGCTACCGCACCGAGTTGCAGCAGGTGCTGGCGGCCAAACCCGACGTCATCGTCACCGGCTCGTACCTGCCCGACTCGACCATCATCCTGCGCGAGTGGTACCAGTCCGGTGAGCAGACCAAATGGATCATGCCCGGCTGGGCGGCCAACCCCGATCTGGTCAAGGCGCTGGGCAACGAGGTCGTCGAGGGATTGATCTCGGTCGACAGCGTGTCCAACGAAGGCGCAGCGTCGTACAAGCACTACGAGACCGCCTACCAGGCGGCGATGGGCAAAGGTGTGGCGTCGAACGTCTACGCCGCGATGTGCTACGACATGGTGATCTGTCTGGCGCTGGCGAAGGAGGCTGCCGGCGCCGGCGCAGGCGTCGACAAGATCAACGCGAAGATCCGCGAGGTCTCCAACCCGGATGGCACCAAGGTGTTCTCGTTTGCCGAAGGCAAGAAGCTGCTCGGCGAGAAGAAGAAGATCAATTACGAGGGCGCCTCCGGCAAGCTCGACTTCGACTCCTTCGGTGACGTGACGCCCGACTTCGGCGTCTACGTGATCGAGAAAGGCCAGCTGGTTCGACGCGACGTGGTCTCGATCTGACCGCCGCTGAAGCCGTGCGCCGCGGCAGCGTTGCGGCAAGCCCCCTACTGCGCCGGCCTTTGCCGCAATGAACTTGGTCGACTTCGCCAACCTGCTGATCAACGGCACCGTCGAGGGCTTGCTGATCGCGCTGCCTGCGCTCGCGCTGACCTTGGTGATGGGCGTCGCGCGCTTCCCGAACGCAGCTACCGGCGACTTCATGACGATTGCCGCCTACGCCGGAATCGGGGCGCAGGCTCTGGGCGGAGGCGCGTTTGCCGCTGCCGCATTGGGTTCGGTGGCGGCCGGCGTCGCGGTCTCGGTGCTGTCCTATCTGTTGGTGTTTCGCGCACTGCGCGGGCGCCCGCCGGTGGCAAGTCTGGTGGCGTCGATCGGCATCGCCTTCTTCATGCGCTCGATGCTGACGCTGTTCACCGGCCACGACCAGCGCACCTATGACGTGCCCCTGGTCCGGGCCTGGAACTTCGACGGCGTGCGCCTGCTGCCCACCGATCTGGTTGTCGCGGCGGTGGCGCTGGCGGCGGTGGCGCTGCTGTTCGCGCTGCTGCACCTGACACCGATCGGCCGCCAGATGCGCGCCATTGCCGACAACCCAGACTTGGCGCGCGCCTGCGGGATTCGCTCGAACCGGGTGCTCATCACGCTCTGGGCCGTGGTGGGTGTCCTGTGCGCGCTGGGCGGCACGATGTTCGGCGTCAAGGCCGTGGTCAGCCCCGACATGGGTTGGGAGCTGCTGATCCCGGCCTTCGCCGCGATGATCGTCGGCGGCATCGGCAGCCCGATCGGTGCCGTCGTGGGCGGTGTGCTGCTTGGAGTCGCGTCAGAACTGTCGGTGCCCTTTGTCGGCCCGTCGTACAAGATTGCCGTGGCCTTCGCGCTGTTGCTGCTGGTGCTGCTGTTGCGCCCGCGCGGGCTGTTCGGCCAGACGGCGAGCGTGAGGTGATGCGATGACAGCCTATCTCGTCGCTGTCGGCATCGTCGCGCTGATCTACATGCTGCTGACGATCGGACTGAATCTTCAGTACGGCTACACCGGACTGATCAACTTCGGCGTCGTCGCCTTCTTCGCGATCGGCGCTTATGCATCGGCGTTGTTGACGCTGGCCGGCTGGCCGATGTTGCCGGCGTTCGGTGTGGCCATGCTGGTCGCCGGCATCGCGGCCTACCCGATCGGGCTGCTCTCGCTGCGCCTGTCAGACGACTATCTGGCCGTTGTCACGCTGGGCTTCTCCGAGGTCGTTCGGCTGTTCATACAGCAGGAGCGCTGGCTGACCAACGGCGTGCAAGGGCTGCCAGGTATTCCGAGGCTGTTCGAATCATTGGGTGTCGGCGGTCCGTCCGACCTGGCAACGCTGGTGGTGCTGGTGCTGTGCAATGCGGCGGCCGTGGCGCTGATGCTGCATCTGGTGCGCAGCCCCTACGGCCGGCTGATTCAGGCCATCCGCGACGACGAGGTTGCCGTAGAGGCCGTCGGCAAGGACCCACGGCGCTACAAGGTTCAGGTGTTCATGCTGGGTGCAGGGCTGGCCGGGCTGGCCGGCGCCTTCCACGCGCACTTCATCACCTATTTGTCGCCAGATCAGTTCCTGCCGCTGGTCACCTTTTACGTGTGGATCGCGATGATCATCGGCGGCACCGGCCGCACGGCTGGTGCGGTCGCCGGCAGCTTGATCCTGATGCTGTTTCTCGAAGGTTCGCGCTTCGCTCGCGACTGGGTGCCCGGTGTGTCGGAGGTGCAGATGTCCAGCGTGCGGCTGGCGCTGGTCGGGCTGGCGCTGATCCTGTTCACGCTGTACCGACCGCAGGGCCTGATGGGTCGGCGCACATGACGTCGGAGCGCGCCGCATTCGCTGAGGACGAGCCACTGCTGGCGGCCCGTGGCATCGGCCTGCACTTCGGCGATTTCCGCGTGCTCGACGATGTCTCGTTCGTGTTGCCGCCGGGTGGCTTGACCGGAATCGTCGGCACCAACGGCGCCGGCAAAAGCACGTTGTTCGCGGTGATCAGCGGCCAGCTCGCTGCCGGCAGCGGGCATGTGCATTTCGACGGAGCCGACATCACCGGCCTGCCACCGGTGCAGCGCGCTCGGCGCGGGCTGGGCCGCACCTTTCAGGTTCCGCGCGAGTTTGCCCATCTGACCGTGCGCGAGAACTTCCTCGTTGCAGCGCGCCGTGACTATGGCGAAACGCTGCGCTCGGTGTTCGTCGGCTGGGGCCGCGTCGCACGCGAGGAGCGTGAAATCGGTGAACGCGCCGACCGCTGGATCGAGTTCCTCAACCTGCAGCGGGTGGCCGGAAATGCCGCCGGCGACCTGTCGGGCGGGCAGAAGAAGCTGCTGGAACTCGGCCGCATGCTGATGCTCGAGCCCAAGTGCATCCTGCTCGATGAACCCTTCGCCGGCGTCAACCCGGTGCTGATCGACGAGATCTCGACGCGCATCGCCGAACTCAACGCTACCCACGGCATCGCCTTCGTGATCATCGAACACCACCTCGAGGCCCTGAAGGCGCTGGCGCACCGCCTCTACGTGATGGACCAGGGCCGCGTCATCGCCGAAGGCGAGCCGACCGAGGTGCTGGACGATCCGCGCGTGCATGAAGCCTACATGGGCGGAGTGGTATGACTTTGCTCGATGTCTCCGGTCTGAGTGGGGGTTACGGTGCCGTCGACATCCTGCACGGCGTCGACCTGCAAGTCGGAGAGCGCGAGATCGTCACCATAGCCGGCACCAACGGTGCCGGCAAGTCGACACTGGCCAAGGCGGTGGTCGGTCTGCTGCCGCGCGTGGCCGGCCGCATCCACTTTGCCGGGCGCGACCTCGGCGGGCTGCCTGTGGAAGACCGCATCGCCGGCGGGCTCGCTTATGTGCCGCAGGTTGCAAACGTGTTCGCTTCGCTGACGGTAATGGAGAACCTGAAGGTGGTGCCCGGCGTTCCCGACGCGGCGTCGCGCATCGCGCAGCAGCTTGACGCCTTCCCGGCACTGAAACCGCGGCTACGCCAGCGTGCCGGCACTCTCTCGGGCGGAGAGCGCCAGATGCTCGCCTTCGCGCGGGCACTGCTGACACGGCCGCGGCTGGTCGTTCTCGATGAGCCGACCGCGGCGCTGGCGCCGGCGCTGGTGCAGCAGGTCTTCGAGCTTGTCGTCGCGTTGCCGGCCCAGCAGGTCGCGGTGATGATGGTCGAGCAACGTGCGCGCCAAGCGCTGGCGATCAGCCACCGGGGCTACATCCTCGACCAGGGCAGCGTCGTACTCGCCGGTGCGGCCGATGAACTGCTTGCCGACGACCGCATGGCCAAGCTGTACCTCGGCGGCGGTCACTGAGCGACCCTGTATCCGATCGTCAGCTGGGTTGCGCTCTTGAGCCGGGGCGTCGGCAATGCAGCGGTTGCGGTCGGTCGGATCTGAACTGCGGACTCACGCTCACGGGCGCATAGCTGTCATCCAGACGTCAGCGACATCGCGATCGGAGTTGCTACTTTCAAGGTGTTGCCGACCTTCCCGGCGCCACAACGAGTTTGAGCGTTCTGAACAACTGCTGTGCTGCCCCCGCGAACTGGAACTCCCGGTAGAGTCGAGATGTGGCGCGGTGGCAGTAGGTCCGGTTTGTCTGTTGCCGCCCCTTTCGTCTGGCGGTGCCCGAGTAACCTCGCCGTAGCTCCGTTTCCACATCCCGCTCATCGAACCGGACATGCAGATTTCCCGCATCCGGCTCTCGGACAAGAC
>JANNNE010000227.1:0-3321 GCA_031398385.1 Ideonella sp. | reverse complement strand
AGTCCACCTGCACCTGCAGCCACCATTCCAGCAGCGCCAGGTGCCACAGCTTGCTGCCATGGATGCGGGTGAAGTGCGCCTGCGGGTCGGCCAACAGCTTGTCGACGTAGGCGCGCTGGTACAGACCGCGCTGGACGCAGGTGTCCGACATCAGGATGCCGCGCATCAGTTCCAGAAACGGGCCGCGCACGTGCTTCAGCGCGGGCACCGGGAAGTATCCTTTCGGCCGGTCGATCACCGCATCCGGGATCACACCACGCGAGATCGCCTTGAGCGGGTATTTGCCGCCTTCCTTCAGCTTGAGTGCCGGTGGCATCCTGGCTGCGAGCTCGACCAGTTCATGGTCAAGAAAGGGCACTCGCACTTCCAGGCCCCAGGCCATCGGCATGTTGTCGACGCGCTTGACCGGATCGTCGACGATCAGGGTGGTGGCGTCGAAACGCCAGACTTCGTCGAGGAAGGTAGCGGCCTGCGGCCTGGCCAGTTCACGCGCAACCAACTCGGTCGTCACATCGGGCACGTGCCAGGCCGGCGCGATCATCTCCAGATATTCGGCATGGTCGCGATCGAAGTAGTGCCGGCTGAAGCGCGCGACCGCGGGGCCGGTTTCAGCGTCCATCAACGGGTACCAGAAGTAGCCGCCGAACACCTCGTCAGCGCCCTGCCCTGCCAGCACGACCTTCACCTCCTTGGCCACCCGCTCGCTGAGCAGGTAGAACGCGATCACGTCGTGGCTCATCATCGGCTCGGTCATGGCCGCCACCGCTTCGGGCAGGCGCGACAGCACCTCGCTGTCAGGGATCAGGTGCTTGTGGTGTCGGGTCTTGAACTGCTCGGCGATCAGGTCCGAGAACTCGAACTCGTCGGCCTTCTCGGCGCCCACACTGACACCGGGAATGCCCTCGAAGCCGATCGAGAATGTCAGCAGGTCGTCCACATGATCGGCCAGCAAACCAACCAGCAGGCTCGAATCCAGCCCGCCCGACAGCAGCACACCCACCGGCACGTCGGCGGCCAGGCGACGGCGGTCGATCGCGCGCACCAGCAGCTTGCGGGTCGCGTCCAGCCACTCGGCCTCGGTCAGGGGCTCGGCCGGCCGCGTGGCATCCAGGGTCCAGTAGACACTCTGCGCGATCGACCCGTCCACGCGCACCGTCATCGTCGTCGCGGGCGGCAGCTTGCGCACGCCGCGCAGCACCGTGCGCGGCGCCGGCACCACGGTGTGCAGCGTGAAGTGGTGGTGCAAGGCGACCGGATCCAGTCGAGTGTCGACACCGCCACCGGCCAGCAGCGCCGGCAGGCTTGACGCGAAACGAATCCGCTGAGCATCCTGCGTCAGGTACATCGGCTTGATGCCGAAACGATCGCGCGCCAGGAACAGGCTGCCCCGATGACCAGCCTGCATATCCCAGATGGCAAAAGCAAACATGCCGGAGAAACGCTGCACGCAGGTTTCGCCCCAGGCGTGATAGGCCTTGATGATCACTTCGCTGTCGCCTTCGGAGAAGAACACATAGCCCATCGCGACCAGCTCGGTGCGCAGCTCCCGGTAGTTGTAGATCGTGCCGTTGAAGACCAGGGCCAACTGCAGGGCGGCGTCAACCATTGGCTGATCGGCGCTCGGCGACAGGTCGATGATGGCCAGGCGCCGGTGACCGAAGGCCAGCGGTCCGTCGGTGAAGGTATCGGCGTGGTCGGGTCCGCGGCGGGCCAGTTGTTCGGACATGCGTTCGACCGCCCGCATGTCGGGCGGCGCGCCGTCGAACCTCAGTTCACCGCTGATGCCGCACATGACGCGCCGGGTGATGGCGATTCGCCAAACAGCAGTTCCTGCATCCGGTCGCGTTCCTCAGAGGTAGGCAATGCGGCGTCTTCAGGAGCGGCCGCAGGTGTCTGCGCCGCGCCGGATGCGTGCGCCGGATCGACACGTCCTCCCGCGTCGAAGCGCACCAGGCTGTAGGTCTCATTGACGACCAGGTCCGGCGCACCGCACTTCAGGCGAACAAACCAGTCGGCCAGGCGCAGGCTCTGTCCAGCCATGGCCTCAAGCGTCGCCTCCCCGCGCGCCAGCGCAACGTACAAGGCGTGGGGGACCGGGTGGACACCGCTGCTTTCGTCGAGCAGGAAGACATGGGAGGCGTGTTGAGCAGAACCGTCGGCGCCGCCGCCGCTCGCGCAGGCCTGCGCGCTTGCGCCCATCGCATCGGCAGCGCTGTACACCGGCGCAAAGCCACCGCCAGGCGTGCGGAAGTTGGTGGTCTGCCCCTGATACAGCCGCGCGGCCACCCACTGCACCGCGCCGTCGTAGGTGTAGGCTCGAAGGTCGAATTTCATCGCCTTGGTGGCCGGCTCATTCTCAGCGTCGTCCACCAGTCTCTCGCCCGGTGCGACGATGGCCTGGGCGACGTAGTCGCCAGCCAGGATGTCCTGCCAGACCCGCTTTGTCAGCTTGTCGCCCCGATAAGCCGCGCGGCTGCCGTAACCAGCCACGGGTTTGAAAAACAAGCTGCGGCGCGCGTCCCACAAGCGTTGTGCATCGGCGGCGTCGACGACCTCGGTGCGCGGCACATGCTCGAGCAGGATATGCTGCGTCGCTTCCGGCACTCCCAAGGCCTGCAATCGCGCGGCATCGCTGAACAGCGCGAGATGTCGCTTGTCGGCATACAACGCGTGGGCCTGCGGGTGCGGGGTCAGCACCACGGCCTGTTGCAGATAGGCCTCACGCAGCGCGGCGTTGGCCGGCTGCTCCAGATAGAAATCGGTCAGCCGCTTGTAGACCAGGTCGATGGCCAAGTCGCCATGCCACAACACGCCGTCGCGCCACTCCAGCGCAGCCGGATCGGCGATGACCGCGCGCAGGCCATGCCGCTCGAACAACTGCTGGAACAGCAGGAACTCGGGGTAGAGGTACTGGTCTTCGGGCGCCACATCGACGATGGCGATGCTCGCCAGCGGCCGCGTCGTTCCGGCCAGACCGGACAGTCGCCATTCATGGCGAAACATGTCGACGATTTGTTGCTCGAACGAGGCCACGCTGGCCAATGTGGGCACCATCCCTTCGACCGCCGTGCAGCAGGCTCGCTGTGCCCGCGCCAGCACCGCGTTGAGCATCGCCCCGCCGGCGTTGGTATTGATCTCGATCAGCCCCAGGCGGCCTTGACTCAGGTGAAAGTCGTAGCCGAAGAAGGCCCCCAGCGGCCCGCCGACGCCGATCCGGGCGATGGCCGGCGCGGCAGCCAGCACCTGCTCCCGATACGCCGGCAAGGCCACCACCGATTCAACGGCTTGCATCACCTGCGCCATGCGTTGCAACTGCGTCGT
>JANNNE010000142.1:0-8242 GCA_031398385.1 Ideonella sp. | reverse complement strand
GCATCGGCGCGAACTGCATCCGGTCTACAACCACTACCTTCGCACCAGCGCGGATCCGGCCCACGATCCCGCACTCGAAGCTCAACAGGCGCTGCTGCGCCCGCTGTTCACGACCTCGTTCCTGATCGACGACTTTCTGGCCAGCGAGAACTTCTTCGGCGCATCGGTGGTGCTGATGTCCAGCGCGTCGAGCAAGACCGCCTACGGTGCGGCGTTCTGCCTGGCCCAGCGGCGCGGCAAAGGCGAGCCCATCTCGATCGTCGGCCTCACCTCACCGGCCAACCTGGCGTTCGCGCGCTCGCTGGGCTGTTACGACACGGTCGTCGGCTACGACGAATTGGGCGACGTGATCGGCGCAGCGAAGGTGGTGTACGTCGATTTCAGCGGCAATGCCACGCTGCGTTCGACGATCCATCGACAACTCGGGGATCAGCTGGTTTACAGCTGCTCGGTCGGCGGCACGCATTGGCAGGAACTGGGCGGCGGCAAGGACCTGCCCGGCCCGCGACCGGTGCTGTTCTTCGCACCGGCCCGGATCAAGCAACGGGTCGCGGATTGGGGCGAGCGTGAACTGCAGGCACGAATCGCAGCCGCCTGGTCGGCGTTCATGCAGCCCGTTGCTCGCAGCGCCGACCCCTGGTTGCAGGTCGTGCACGGCCACGGTCCGGACGCCGTTCAGGCGTGTTACCTCGATCTGCTGGCCGGCCGCACCGACCCGAGGCACGGGCATTTTCTGTCGCTGTAGCGCAGCCGTTCGGGGCATCCGGAATACGCCCTGCTCGCGGTCGCATGAGCCGCAATCGAGCCAGGACTTGCACAGCTCGACACGCAGCCTATGATCGAATCACCGATGATGGTTCGGCATGCCAATGGTCGAGCCCCTGCGCCATTGGCGCTCCCTGAAACAGGAGGGTGCGATGTTCAGTTTTCCCGCTCGCAAGCTCCCAGCCGTTCAGGCCCTTGTCCTGGCGGCTCTGATCGCCGCATGCGGCCAGGCCACACAGTCCGACGGCGGCAGCATGGCAGGAGATCCGGTCGCAACAGCGCCGGCACCTGATCTCGCCGAGCCGCCCGCAGCCAGTCCGCCGCCACCAACAATCGAACCAGCCCCCACGTCCTCGCCCGCCGCGGAAGGACAGGTACCCGTGCCGCCTTCGCCTGCAAAAGCGCAGGCCGCACCGGCACCAGCGCCATTGCCGCCGATCGGCGGCTTGATCAAACCGCCGACCGCCTGCGCCAGCACCGGGATGGCGCCGTTTCCGTGGCCGAAGCCGCCTGAGCCCAGCGTCCTGACCCAGATTTCGATCGATCAGCTGTTTCCTGAAGGAACGGGTGGCAAGACACTGCTCGATGTCGGCCGCCGACTGAGCGGTGCGATCTCCAGCGCCGGCTATCAGCAGTCGACTTTCCTCGGCGCCGGATGCAACGGCTTCGCCATCATCCTCGACCTCGAACACATCGAATCCGATGGCAGGCGCAAACCGGGTGTCGAGGGCTTTCAGCCACCGAGCCAGCGGCCCGAGTTCAGCCTGGGCAGTTTTCTGCTCCGACTGTTCCACGCCAAGCCAGGCTACTACCGCCAGATCGTCATCGTGGTGTCGGATCAAGCCATGGGCGCAACCACGGTACCGCCCAGCGCCGAGGCCCTGCGTAGCCTGGCCAAGGATGGTGCATCGGCCTTGCCACCCGCCTATGCTCGACTGCCATTGAGCTGGCAATACCGGGTGATTGCGGCGGTCTACGAATTCCGCAAGGGTGACGTGGAAGGCGACGCGCAATTCATCTCGCCCAACGGCCGACTGGGTGCATTCGTGCATCTGAGCAAGGCTGGCCTGGTAAGCCGATGAACATCTTTCTCTCCTACCGCCGCGCAGACAGCCAGGTCACGGCCGGCCGGATGGCCCAGTTCCTGGACGCCGTGTCGGTGGTCGACGATGTGTTTCTGGATGTCGACGGCATCGAGATCGGAGAGAACTTCGAACACAAGATCGAAGCCACGCTGGCGCGATCCAGCCATGTATTCATCCTGATCGGTCCGCAATGGGTCGGCCCCGTCGCAAGCGCTGGAAGCGAGGCGGCCTCTGGCGCAAGAATCTTTGCCGATGACGACGTGGTGCGCAGGGAAACCCGCATGGCGCTGGCCAGCGATTGCAAGGTCGTGCCGATCCTGCTGGATGGCACCCGCATGCCGACGCCGAAGGACTTGCCACCCGATCTCGCCGGCCTGTCCAAGATCAACGGCTTCGCCTTGCGCACCGCGCATTTCGACGAGGACATGGACGATCTGCTCGATGACCTGATCACCGGCAAGCGCAGCCGCGGTTCGCGCTGGCGGCAAGGGCCGTTGGGTGTGTCCGGGATTCTGCTGCGTGGCGCTGCCGGTGCCGTGGGTGGCCTGCTGCTGATGTTGGTGCTCGCGCTGGCCAATCGCATCTTCAACGACAATTGCCCGGCACTCGATTGTGCGCTCGGCCAGGCCGTGGGCCGCACCGACGAAGGCGATGCGTTGGGCCTGCTGTTGACGCTGGGCATCGTGGTCGTCGGCATCGGGACGATCCTGCCATTCGTGCCACGCTTGCTGCGCCGCAAGCCGTGATCAAGCCCAAGCGACTCGACCCCGGACACGCCGCTGCTTCGATATTCCGCCAAACCGATCTCGAACACTTACGACCCCGTCACCCATGACCATTCAACGCTCCCAGGTACTGATCATCGGCGCCGGCCCGGCGGGCTTGTTGCTCGGCCAGTTGTTGCTGCGCGCCGGCATCGACAACCTGATCCTCGAACGCCAGAGTGGCGAGTACGTGCTCGGCCGCATCCGCGCCGGCGTGCTGGAACAGACCACCTGCGATCTGCTCGACGAGGCCGCGGTCGGGCAACGCATGCATGCCGAGGGCTTGGCGCATGACGGCTTCGAACTGTGCTTCGGTGGCGGTCGGCACCGCATCGACATGGCGAACCTGACCGGTGGCAAACACGTCGTCGTCTATGGCCAGACCGAGGTGACGCGCGACCTGATGCAGGCGCGCGCTGCCGTTGGCGGCAGCACGATCTACAACGCCACCGATGTCGCGCTCCACGACTACGACAGCGACCGGCCTCGCGTCACCTACACCCACGCGGGCGAGGCTCACGAGGTGCGCTGCGACTTCATCGCCGGCTGCGATGGCTACCACGGTATCAGCCGGGCCAGCGTGCCGCCTGCGGCCTTGTCGATCTACGAGAAGGTCTACCAGTTCGGCTGGCTTGGCGTGCTGGCCGATACCCCGCCGGTGGCTCACGAACTGATCTACTCGAACCACGAACGCGGTTTCGCGCTGTGTTCGATGCGTTCGGCCACCCGAACGCGCTACTACGTGCAGTGTTCGCTGAAGGACAAGGTCGAGGAATGGAGTGACGACGCCTTCTGGGACGAACTGCGGCGGCGCCTGGATCCGCAGACCGCCGAGAGCCTGGTCACCGGTCCGTCGATCGAAAAGAGCATCGCACCGCTGCGCAGCTTCGTCGCCGAACCGATGCGGTTTGGCCGGCTCTTACTGGCCGGTGATGCCGCCCACATCGTGCCGCCTACCGGCGCCAAGGGCTTGAACCTGGCCGCATCAGACGTGCGATTCCTGTCGAGCGCATTGATCGAGCACTATCAGGAGCGAAGCAATGCCGGTATCGACCACTATTCCGCGCGCTGCCTGTCGCGGATCTGGAAGGCCGAGCGGTTTTCGTGGTGGTTCACCAGCCTGATGCACAAGTTTCCGGAAACCGGCGGCATCGGACAAAAGCTGCAACGCGCCGAGCTCGACTACCTGGTCAGCTCCAAGGCCGCCGCGACGACGATGGCCGAGAACTACGTCGGCCTGCCGTTCGAGATCGCCTGAGACGGCCGGAAAAGAAGTCATGGAAAATCTCGACGTGATGGTGTTGCGCAGCTTGCGCAAGTGGCGCGCGGTCTCCAAACGCGCATTGCTCGCGACTGTCGTGCGAACCTGGGGATCGTCGCCGCGGCCGATCGGATCGATCATGGCGCTGTGTGAAGACGGCACGGTGGTCGGATCGGTTTCGGGCGGCTGCATCGAAGACGACCTGGTCTACCGATTCAGCAAAGCCTACGCCGGTACGGCACCGCCCAATGAAACCGGCGAATCCGGCGACATCCCGACCGGCCCGCCGCGGCTGGTGAAATACGGCGTCACGGCAGATGAAGCGCACCGCTTCGGCTTGCCTTGTGGCGGCACGCTGGAACTGCTGCTCGAATTCGACCCGGACTTCGAGAGCCTGGATCGCATGCTGCAGTGGCTGGAGCAAGGTCGGCTGGTCAGACGCACGGTTTTGCTGGCCGATGGCTCGGTCGACGTGGCCTTGTGCGATCAGGCCAGCGAGCTGACACTGACTGGCGAGCAGCTCGCCAACGTATTCGGTCCCGAATACAGGCTGCTGATCATCGGGGCCGGTCAGCTCAGCGAATACCTGGCGGTGATGGCCTTGTTCAACGGGTTTGCCGTCAGCGTCTGCGATCCGCGCGAGGAGTATGTCGGCAACTGGTCGGTGGCCCATGTCGAGCTGCTGCGCGGCATGCCCGACGATGAGGTGCTTCGCTTCAGACCCGACCGGCGTTGTGCCATCGTCGCCTTGACCCACGATCCGAAAATCGACGACCTGGCGCTGCTCGAAGCGTTGAAAACCGACGCCTTCTACATCGGCGCCATCGGCTCGCGACGCAACAACCAGTCGCGTCGCGAACGCCTGATCGAACACTTCGACGCCACCGAAGCCACGCTGCAGAAGCTGCGCGGCCCGATCGGCATCTTCATCGGCAGCAAGACGCCGGCGGAAATTGCGGTCAGCGTGATGGCAGAGATGCTGGCGGTCAAGAACGGGGTGCCATTGCAGAAAGACATTCAGGTCGGTCCGGCCAAGGACGGGCTGGAAATAGTCGCCCATGAAGCGGCTAACGCTGAGGCGGCCACCGCCCGATCCAGGCACAGTTGAATCCCGCCCGAGCCCACCGGGCTCGGCAATCGGCGGCGCGGGAACCTTTCCCGAACCGATCTCGGCCCGCTCCCGAGGAAATCTCCCCTGGCGGGACTGCCCGAGCGCATGATGCAGGGCAATCCCTGCGCTGTGTCGTCCCCTCTCCGGTGGAACTGATCCGGTCTGAAGCCTTCTTAGAATGATCACCACCGAAGGAAACGTGATGACCCCGATCAAGATCCTGCTGATGACCGGTCTGCTCGCCGCGACGACCACCATGGCGCAGGCGCCGAGGGATCAGAAGGATGGGGATGACGCGAAGGCGGCGCCGGCCAGTCGCGGCGATTTGTCCGATGCCGAAGTCCGCAAGATCGACAAGGTACAGGGCAAGATCACCCTGCGGCACGGTGCCATCAAGAACCTCGACATGCCGCCGATGACGATGGTGTTCGCCGTCAAGGACCGGGCGATGCTCGACCATGTCAAGCCTGGCGACAAGGTCAGGTTCAAGGCGGAAAACGCGGGCGGCAAGAACGTGGTGACGGAAATGGTGCACGCGAAGTAGGCGGATCCCAGGCCATTTCCGTTCTCGTAGTGACGGCACGGCGACGCCTCGCCGATGGTCAGCAGCACCAGCGCTGCCGCCCGGCGCCCCGGGCCTGGCGATCAGAAAGCCGCAATCAGATTGACACGAAACGACCGCGACTCGATCGGATGGAAATGAACATCGTCGACCGCAGCCGCCTCGCCCGGCAAGCGCGAGGCGTAGTAGTAGTCGATCGCCGATGCCTTCCGATTGGTCAGATTGAAGGCCTCGACCTCCAGGCTCAGCGCCGGGCTGAAGCGATAACCCACCCGGGCGTTCAAGGTCGTTGTCGATTTCGAGCGGATGCTGTTGTCCTCGATCAGTGGACGCGGACCGAACCAGCGCAGCTGCAGCGCGCCGAACCAGGGGCCAATCTGATCGACGGCGACCGCGACCGACGCCACTCCCTCGACGGCACCCGGAATGCGACGCCCCGCCGGATCGGCATCCCGAAAACGCGCCCGGGCAAACGCGATGTCCGCATCGATCGTCAGATGCTTTCCGGCCTTGTAGAAGTTGGTCAGCTCGAAACCGGTGCGCCGGCTCGGGCGGCTGGCTTCGGTCGTGCCAGCATCGCCGACGAAGACCAGCTCCGAGCTCAAGTCCAGGCGGTATACCGACAGTGCCGTCTGCAGACCCGTTATGGGGGCAGTCCGGATGCCCAGCTCGAGCCCCTTGGAGCGGGCCAGCGGTGTCACCGGATCGACCGCGCCGCCGGTCTTCGGGTCGACCCGCGTCACGGTGCCACGTGCGTCGTTGCTGTGAAAACCTCGGCCGACATTGAAATAGAACTCCGTGCCGCTCCAGGGGCCGGCGATCAGGCTCAGCTTCGGACTGAACTGCGTCGCCGATGCGACCCCGGTGTTGGCCGCGTTGTCGCTGCGCACGTCGAAACGATAACGGTCGACCCGCAGGCCGGCAACGCTTCGAAGGTGCGTCGCCCATTGCGTCGAATTCCGGAACCATGCGCCGACGCTGGTCTCGCGGATCTGGTCTTCTCGCGTGGTCGACAGGGTCTGTCGAGCCCGCGTGTTGCGCAGCGCGTTGTCGATGTCGTCGTGTTGCATCGACACGCCGACCTGCTGCTCGCTGTCGAAACCGAAGATGGGCATCTGCCAGCTGTGGTTCAGCTCGGCGCCGACGGTTGTGCGGCGATCGGGCTGGGCAAACTGGTCGCCATCGATCGGGTTGTCCAGGAAGTAGGTGAAGTTCGAAAACAGGTCGAGACGCGATCGGATCACGTAGGCATGGGCCTCGGTGCGAGTCGCCGCGTCGGAGCGGCGCCAGGCCGTCGACAGGCTGACCCGCTGGGCACGCCCGCCGTCGCTGGCATCGATCGCATCGAAGCGGCCCAGCGTGCCGGCCTCGACCACACGGCGCGGGATCTGATCGGTCGAATTCCACGATCCGCGGTAGCCCATGCCGGTGACGTTCCAGCCGTTGGCCGCATCGCCCTGCGAATAACGCAGCACCAGATTGAGCTTGCGGAAACGGTCGGGCTGCGTGAACGGTCCGTCGTTGGTTTGGGCTTCGAGTGCGTACAGCAGCCTGCCGTCGCTGGTTGCCATGGCGGCCGGGCTGTCGGCCAGCAGCACCCGGCGCCAGCCGTACTGGCCGACACCGACGCTGGCGATGCCCTTGGGCAGCGCATCGACATATCGGATCTCGACCGCGCCGGCCGAAGAAAAATCGCCCTCCTCAGCGAAAAACGGGCCCTTCTTGTAACGCAGGTTGGCCGCCAGTTCGGGAATCAGGAAGTTCAGATCGGTCCAGCCCTGTCCGTGGGCATGGCTGCGCTGGTTGACCAACATGCCGTCGACTGTGGTTCTCAGGTCGGTGCCGTGGTCGAGGTTGAAGCCGCGCAGGTAGAACTGGTTGGCCTTGCCCTCCCCACTGTGCTGGCTGACGATCAGGCCCGGTGTGGCCTCGAGCAGTTCGCCCGGCCGATAGACCGTACGCGCTTCGAGTTGTTGCCGGCTGACCGTGCCGACGCTGGCCGAGTCGGCGATGCCGATCTGGCTGGTCGCCGGCCCGGTGACCACAACCCGCTCGAGAACCTGTTCGCCGCCCGACCACGCCGCAAACGGCAAGGCCGATGCCGCCAGCGCGACTGCGGCTGATTGGAAATGTTTCATGTCAATTCGCTTTCCGCCGACGCGTCGTTTGCCAGACGGCCGGCCAAATGGAAGGGGATTGCCAGGCCGTTATCCACGCGAGACACCGCCGCTCTGGCAATCGAAAACGCGTTCCGGGCAGATCGCCTTGCGACGCGCGCAAGTCGCGCGTGTCGGTCTCGATCACGTGCACTACGCCAGCGGCGCAGCACCGGCGTGGAACCGATTCGATCGCGACGCTGCCGGAAGCAGCGTGGAGTCGGTCAGGCCGGCCGGGGTGGCCGGTCGCGTCGACGCGGGTCGATGCTGCTGATCGAGCCGGGCTCGTGCAGTGGGGCCGCCAACGCCAGGCCGGGCGCCGGAGTCAATTCGACCATCCGGAAGGCGCCATCGACATCCGCCAGCAGGCGTTTGCCGATCGACGTGGCGGCGGCTGTCACCTCGGCCGCCTGCGTCTGCGCGCTGATCACGACGCTGGTATCGGTGACCGCGTGGTCATGGCGATCGGGTTCGGCGTGGTGATGCTGCTCAGCAGTGGCCTGCTCGGGGTGCTCAGCGGCGGCTTGCGGACTCTGAT
>JANNNE010000135.1:0-7822 GCA_031398385.1 Ideonella sp. | reverse complement strand
AAGCTGCGTGGCCGCCGCCTGGCGATGATCTTCCAGGACCCGATGATGACGCTGAATCCGGTGCTCAGCATCGAGACGCAGATGGTCGAGACGGTGCTGGCGCATGAGCAGGTAGGGCGCCACGCGGCACGCGCGCGCGCCGTCGAGGTCTTGACGCAGGTTGGCATTGCCTCGGCCGAGGCCCGGCTGGCCCAGTATCCGCACCAGTTTTCGGGCGGCATGCGGCAACGCGTCGCGATCGCGATTGCCTTGTTGCACCGACCCGATGTGATCATCGCCGACGAGCCGACCACCGCCCTCGACGTGACGGTGCAGGGCCAGATCCTGCACGAGATGCAGCGCCTGGTTCGCGAGACCGGCAGCGCGCTGGTCTGGATCACCCACGATCTCGCGGTGGTGGCCGGCCTCGCGGATCGGGTTGCGGTGATGTATGCCGGTCGCATCGTCGAATCCGGACCGGTCGACGAGGTGCTCGAAAACCCGGCGCATCCATATACCCGGGGCCTGCTCGATTCGGTGCCCGCCCACAACGCCGTCGGCCAGCGTCTGCGGCAGATTCGCGGCATGGCGCCGACGCTGCGGGCGCTCGACGCCGGCTGCGCATTCCGGCCCCGTTGTGACCACGCCGATGCCGCCTGCGCCAGCATGCCGGCACTCGTCACCGATGGGCAGCGTCAGCTGCGCTGCCATCATCCCGTGCGGGTCGTCGAGCGATGAGCGACCCCGTTGCAACATCCGAAGGGGACGCCCGCGTCTCGCGTGACGCCATCCGCGCAACCGATCCGGCGCCCGTCGGCGAGGTCTTGCTGCAGTTCGATCAGGTCAGCAAGCGCTTCGAGCGACGCCTGGATGTGATCGAGCGTTTCGCGAAGCGACTGGGCGCCGGCGTGGAGTCGTCGGTGGTCCATGCGGTCGATCGGGTCGACATGCAGGTATTGGCCGGCGAAGTGGTGGCGCTGGTTGGCGAGTCGGGCTGTGGCAAGAGCACGTTGGGACGGCTCGGCGCCGGGCTCCACGAACCCAGCGACGGCACGGTGCGGTACCGCGGCAAACCGCTGCAGACCGGGCCGGGTCATCGGCCGGTGCAGATGATCTTCCAGGATCCGTTTGCGTCACTGAATCCGCGGCTGCGGGTCGGTGCTGCGATTGCCGAGGCGCCGATCGTGCACGGACTGGTCGACCGGTCCGCGGCCGAGGCCTATGTCGCCGACCTCCTACATCGCGTCGGTCTCGATCCGGCGCTGGCACCGCGTTATCCGCACCAGTTTTCCGGCGGACAGCGAGCGCGCGTGGGCATTGCCCGGGCGCTGGCGGTCAAGCCCGAGTTCCTGGTCTGCGACGAAGCGGTGGCCGCGCTCGATGTGTCGATCCAGGCCCAGGTGCTGAATCTGTTCATGGACTTGCGCGAGCAACTCGGCCTGACCTATCTGTTCATCAGCCACGACCTGGGTGTGGTGCGCCACCTGGCCGATCGGGTGGTCGTGATGTACCTCGGCCGGATCGTCGAATCGGCGCCGGCCGCGGCGCTGTTCGCCGAACCGCTGCATCCCTACACCACCGCCTTGCTCGACGAGGTGCCGCGACTCGACCGCCGGCACCGCACCTTCGTGCCGATCCGCGGAGAGATTCCGTCGCCGATGAACCCACCCAGCGGCTGCCATTTCCACCCGCGCTGCACTCATGCGATGCCGCGCTGTTCGACCGAGGTGCCGGCCTTGCAGGCGATGGGCAACGGGCGTGTGGTGGCCTGCCATCTGCATGCCGGCGTGGCTGCGTCGGCAATTGCCGAGCCGGCGCAAGCTTGATGTTTTCAATGGAACAGAAGATGAACGAACCATCCCCGATCGAGCTGCCGCTGCCCGATATCGAGCCGTTTCGCCAGAGCAACAGCGGGGTCGACTGGGTCCATGTGCTGGACTCCGGACAGCCCGGGCCGACCATCATGGTGCAGGCACTGACACATGGCAATGAAATCTGCGGAGCGCTGGCGCTGGCCTGGCTGTTCGGCGAAAAACCGCAGCCGGTGCAGGGTCGACTGATCCTGGCGTTTGCCAATGTCGAGGCCTTCTCGCGTTTCGATCCGAAAGTACCGCATGCCTCTCGGTATGTCGACGAAGACTACAACCGGGTCTGGGGCGATGATGTCTTGTTCGGCCCGCGTGACAGTTGTGAACTGCGCCGCGCCCGCGCCCTCCAGCCCTTCGTCGATTCGGCCGATTTCATCCTCGACGTCCATTCGATGCACGAGGCCTGCAGCCCGATCATGGTGTGCGGGCAGGTCGACAAGAACGCCGCGTTCACCCGTCGCATCGGCGTGCCGGCCACGATCCTGCTCGATACCGGGCACCCGGCTGGCTTGAGAATGATCGAGCGCGGTGCTTTCGGTGATCCCGACAGCCCGCGCTGTGCGGTGCTGATCGAGTGCGGCCAGCACTGGGAGTTGGCCGCCGAACAGGTCGCGATCGATACCCTGGTGCGTTTTCTCGGCGTCACGGGCGTGGTCAACCCCGAGTGGGCCAAATCGCGTCGGCGTTTCGCCGAGGTCGAACCCCAACGCACGGTTCGGGTCACCGAAGCGGTGGTCGCGCGCTCCACCGGCTTCGAATTCCTGGTGCCGCCGGACGGACTCGGCGTCGTCGCCAAGGCCGGAACCCCAATTGCCCGCGACGGCGATCAGGTATGGACCGCCCCCTACGACAACACCGTGCTGGTGATGCCGTCACTGACCCATCTCAGGCCGGGCAATACGCAGGTCCGACTCGGCCGCTTCGTCGACTGAGGGTCTAGCGGCGCGCGAAAGTTGGTGTCGGTTCATGGTTCTGCAGACGATGGCCGTCACTGTCTTGCACCTGGCCCCACCAGACTTGGTGCGATCGAACGGCCGGCCTACTTGCCCCGGCGGTCAACCCCAGGACGTATCGGGGGCCGGGTGTCGCGCGAGTTCCATGGCGTCGTGCAAAACCCGACCGACCACAAGCATGGCCGGCTCGGTCCGGTAGATGAGAAAGTGGCGCAGGCGGCGGACGACCTCCGCGCCGGTAGCCCCGTGATCTGCGAGGTACCGATCGCGCCACGCGTCACACGGTGCAGGCTTGCGGTATCGGGGAAGATACAGGGCATGCGAAAGACCTCGAATTCCTTCACACCCGCCGGTCCGAACTTGGAGGCCATGGTGCCAGCATCTGCACGGCGCCGACCTGAAGCGCCGTGATGGCGAGCATGTCGACATGGTTTATCGCTCGGTGATTTCAAGTACGGTGGGATCCGTTATCGAGGTCGAGCGAAAGTTCGTATGCCGTCTCGATACCGGCTTGCGAATCGGGGGTTCGGGACCTGGCGACGATGGCCTGCCACTTGTGAAGTTCGGCATCGACCAGGGCGCGCAATTCATCCGGGCTTCCAGTGCTGACTTCAGCGCCGTGATCCTTGATGCGCTGCTTGGTCTGCGGGTCGCTCAACAGCTCATTCACCGCCGCATTGAGTTGTGTGATGAGATCCGTTGGCGTCCCGGCGGGTGCGAACAAGGCATACCACTGCGTCACGTCGACACCCTCGACGCCCACCTCGGCCAGCGTCGGCACATCGGGCAATGCGGCGACGCGCTGCGGTCCGGCCACAGCGAGTGCGCGCAGCCGGCCGGCGCGGATATGCGGCCAGGCGCTGAACAGACTGGGAAACATGAACTGGGTGCGGCCGACGGCGGTATCGTCGAGCGCCGGGGCAGCGCCGAAATAGGGAACGCCGAACATCGATGTCTTGCTGCTGTGCATGAACATTTCGGCTGCGAACTGCGGCGCGGTGCCACTGCCGGCCGATGCAAACCGATAGCGGTCGGGTTGCTCGCGCAGTTGCTGCAGCAGGTCGGCCACGTCGTTGACCGGCGTCTGCAGGTTGGCGACAAGCAAGGTCGGCGAGGTTGCCACCAGGCCGATCGGTTCGAAGTCGCGGCGCGGATCGTAGTCCAGCTTTTGCAGCGCCGGATTCATCGCATGGGTGCCGATATAGCCCAGCATCAAGGTGCAGCCATCGGCTGCCGAGCGCGCGACAAATTCACTGGCGATCGAGCCATTGGCGCCGGGCCGGTTATCGACGCGCACCGGCCGACCAAGGCGCGGTGCCAGCCCGGCGGCAATCGCGCGTGCCATCGCGTCGTTGCCGCCACCGGCGGCGGTTGGCACGACGATGGTGATCGTGCGTTGTTCGCGTGCCACTGCCGATTGGCCTGCAGTCGACCTGGAGAAGACATAGTCGGGCAGATGCAGTTCGCCCTGCAGAATCTTGCGGGCGGTGCGCACCAGGGCGGCCTGCTCGACCCTGGCGTTTTGGCCGACGCCCGAGACTTCGACATCGACCTCGATCCGACCTTGGGGGTGCAATACGGCAATCCGGCAACGACCACTCATCAATGCACTTCCGCTGGCCACGGTTCCCGGCAGCGCAAAGGCGGTCGCCACACCGATGGCACCGGTCACCGCATGCGAGACGTGGCAACGCCGCGGCGTGAAATAGCGCGAGGTCAGGCTATGATCGTCATCACCTGCGCTGACCAGCACCGGTTTCGGAATCACGCTCTGGCTGACGTCTCCAAGGCCCATCATCTCGCCCGCCTGGCGGCGCATCGCCTCCAACCGCTCGAGCAAGGCCGGAATCGCATCCAGCTCAGCCGGTGACTCGCTGCCGCGAACACCGAAATCGGCAGCGCGAACCATCATCATCGGCATCGCCGAGTCGATGCAGGTTACTTCGACCCCGTCGATGGTGTCGATGCGCTGCCCGGTTGGAAACAATGAACCGGTCACGGCGCCTGCCGCATCGAGAAAATTCAAGCGGATCGGCGCGGCCGTTCCGGCAACGCCGTCGAGGCGGGTGTCGCCTTCGTAGCGCACCTGCCGATTGGGTGTCTGCACGGTCACGTCGATTCTTGAGCGTGTGTTGACATTGAACACCCGAACCGTGGTTTCGCCGTCCGCGGCTTCGACCAGGCCCTGTTCGATGGCAAACGGCGCCACGCCAGACAACATGTTGCCGCAATTCGGCCGCGTATCCACCGATCGCTGGCCAACGCCGACCTGCGCAAACAGATAGTCGACATCACAACCCGGCTCGGCCGACCGCGAGACGATCGCTACCTTGCTGTTCAGACTGCTGCCACCGCCCACACCGTCGAGCTGCAGCAGATCGGACGCTCCGATCGCACCGATCAAGGCCTCGTCGCGCTGCACCTCATCCTGCGGCAACCACTCGCGCAGGAAGAAGGGGCCTCTCGAGGTTCCGGCTCGCATCAGCACACAGGGGACGGTTCGGTTCATGGCGCCAATGATCGGCCGCAGCACCCCGCCTGTGAATTGCATAGTAGTGATCGATTGATCCACAATGCGCATCATTGCGGGCGAGCCGCATTACGACGGGCATCAAGATGGCGATCAATTTCGACTTGAACGACCTGCTTGCGTTTCGCGCAGTGGCCGAACTGACCAACTTTCGAAAAGCCGCTGAAGCGGTGCACATATCGCAGCCGGCATTCAGCCGGCGCATCGACAAGCTCGAGCAGGCCCTTGGCGTGAAGCTGCTGAACCGGACCACGCGCCGGGTCGAGCTGACCGCGGTTGGCCGTGACTTCGAACGCCGTGTGCGGCAGATTCTCGACGACCTCGATCTCACATTGATGGGGATTCGCGGCGAGCGCACGACGCGAATCAGCGAAGTGACGATCGCCTGTGTGCCGTCGGCGGTCAACTATTTCCTGTCCCACGTGATTGCCCGAAATCGCGCAGCGAACGCCAACGTCAGGGTCAAGGTATTCGACGCGAGTGCCAACGACGTGTTGACTGCAGTCGCCCGCGGCGACGCCGATTTCGGACTCAATTTCATGGGCGCGCTCGAAGGTGACATCGAATTCAAGACCTTGATCGAGGAACGATTCGTCGCTGCATGCAGACGCGACCATGCGCTGGCCGGCAGGCGTCAGGTGCGCTGGGAGGAACTGGCCACACACGACTTCATCGCGGTCGGAAAATCGTCGGGCAACCGCTTGCTGCTCGATCAGGCGCTGGCCGGAATCGCCAGTCAGCCGATCGGCATCTGCGAGACCCAGCATGTGACGACCATGCTCGGCCTGGTCGAAGCCGGCCTGGGTGTGGCCGTGGTGCCTTCTATGGCGATGCCGGGTGCCGACCACCCGCTGCTGGTCAGCGTGCCGCTGATCGATCCGGAGGTGACTCGAAAAGTCGGTCTGATCAAGCGGCGCGGCCGCTCGCTGGGTCCGGCGGCCCAACAGCTTTATGACCTTTGCGTCGAGATGCAGGGGCGCAGGCCCTCGCCAAAACGCTCGCGAAGTCCAGGGAAGTCCTGAAGAACTGGCTGACGGCGGCGGCACTGCCGCGAACAATTGATGCGCCATGAAGATCAATCGATCGGAACTGTGCAATTCACAGGGATGTCGATGCGCGGAATCATCCGGCTCGTGACTTGCCGGATGAAACCCAAGGTGGTGGCCGGCGGCGAACGACCCCGAAACCACGCAGGAGACATCCACCATGAAGAAGCAATTTCTGGCCGTCAGCATCGCCGGTCTTTTCATCACCCCGATGGCGATTGCCCAGAGCGGCGTCACGGTATTCGGCATCGCCGACGCCGCCGTGCGCCATGTCGACAATCAGGGCCTGGGCTCGGTCAGCAGCCTCGTCAGCGGCTCGAATTCGACCAGCCGGATCGGTTTTCGCGGGGTAGAGGATCTCGGCGGTGGCATGAGCGCCGGCTTTCATCTCGAGCATGGACTGTTGATCGACGACGGCACCGCTGCCACCAGCACCAAATTCTGGGATCGGCGTTCGACGGTGAGTGTCGCGAGCAAGACCCTGGGCGAGATCCGCCTCGGCCGCGATTTCGTTCCAACTTACCGCAACTGGAGCCGCTACGACCCGTTTGCGTATGTCGGTGTCGCCCGCTCGGCTGATCTGATCTCCAGCACGCCCGTCGGACCGATCCGCTCGGCATTCGGAACCAACAACAACACCACGGTTCGTGCCGACAACGGCGTCCAGTATCTGCTGCCGAAGATCGGCGGCCTGGAAGGCGAGGTGATGGTTGCAGCCGGTGAAGGCGGTGATGCCACTGCCGGTCGGGCCAAGCTGTTTGCTGTTCGCATCGGCTACGCAACCAAGGCCTTCGGCGTTTCGGCGGCAACGTCCCAGTCGGAAAACAGCCTGACCACGCTGGGCAAGTTCAAGGACAGCGCGCTCGGCGGCAACTTCAGCGCCGGCCCGGTCGAACTGTCGGCTGCCTGGCGCCAGATGAAATATGCATCGGTCAAGCAGACCCACCTGCTGATCGGTGCCGAGGCCACGTTCGGCCCGCACGTCGTCAAGGCTTCGGTGCAGAAGGTCGACATGGAAGGCAGGGTCGGAGCGGCCGATGTCAGCGCCAATGATGCGACCAAGATCGGCCTGGGCTATGTCTACAACCTGTCCAAGCGCACCGCGCTGTATACGACCCTGGCGCGCATCAACAACGATGGCGCAGCCCGCTTCACGATTCCCGGCGGCGCTGCCGGACTGGCGGCTGGCGGCTCGTCGACCGGCTATGAAGCCGGCCTGATCCACAAGTTCTGAATTGTCTCAGCGGAGGCCGGCGAAACGATTTCGCCGGTCTTGAGAAGGGCCCGGCGCAAGCCAGGCCCTTTTTTTCGCGCGGCCCCGCCGCCGAGGGTATGAACGGGTCCGGCGTCTTGCGAAAAGCAATCGCGGCGGAAGGCGCTCCAACAGGGGAATTTGTATGAGCGCCGTAAGGCGCGATTTACCAGAGGTGCCCACGCGGACACCGG
>JANNNE010000105.1:0-34711 GCA_031398385.1 Ideonella sp. | reverse complement strand
CGATACCGACCACCTCGAACTTGACACCGGCCGGGTTGCCAACGCTCAACTTTTCGGCAAAAAACTTGAACCCGTTCAAACCATTGTTGCCCACCGGCGCCATCAGGCCGGACAGCGGGTCGATCCAGGCGACCTTCACCGTCTCGTTCAAATTGACCTTGGCAGCCTGGGCGAAGGCAGCGCTGCTGCCCAGGCTCGCCCCGAGCGCCAGGGACAGGGAAATACTCAACGACAGTTCACGGCGGGAAAAACGCATGGCAACGACTCCAGGTTGGACAAACGCGGACGTTAGCCGACCGCGGCGATTTGAGCTTCAGGGACTACCCGGTAAACCTGTCACCCTCGTGACGCGCCGGGCAGCGGGATTCAGGCCGCACCCGGCAATTTGTGGCCCTTGAACTGTTCGCGCAGCTTCAGCTTCTGGATCTTGCCGGTGGCAGTGTGCGGCAACTCGTCGACGAAGACCACATCGTCCGGGATCTGCCATTTGGCGATCTTGCCGTCGAAGAATTCAAGCAGTTCGGCCGCGCTGACGGTCGCCTCGGGCTTCCTGACGACGACCAGCAGCGGCCGTTCGTCCCACTTCGGATGCCGGCAGGCGATCGCCGCGGCCTCGTGCACGCCCGGGTGCGAGACGGCAATGTTCTCGAGGTCGATCGAGCTGATCCACTCGCCGCCGGACTTGATCACATCCTTGCTGCGGTCGGTGATCTGCATGTAGGCGTCGGGGTCGATCGCTGCGACATCGCCGGTCGGAAACCATTTCTGGCCATTGAGCTCGATCAATGGCGATTCCTCACGCTGGAAGTAACTGCTGATCACCCAGGGACCGCGCACCAACAGATTGCCCGAATCCTTGGCATTCCACGGCAATTCCTTGCCGTCGTCGTCGACGATCGCCATGTCGACCCCGTAGATCACCTTGCCCTGCTTTTCCAGGATCAGGTGCTGCGCGTCGGCATCCAGCGAATCGTGCTTGGCCTTCAAGCGCGACAAGGTACCCAGTGGCGACATCTCGGTCATGCCCCAGGCGTGGATCACCTCGATATTGAATTCGTTTTCGAGCGTCTTCATCATCGCAGGCGGGCAGGCCGAACCGCCGATCACGGTGCGACGCAGGGTGCTGAACTTCAGCTGGTTCTGCTTGGCGTAGGTGATCAGCCCGAGCCAGACGGTCGGCACGCCGGCACTGAAGGTGACGCGCTCGCCTTCCATCATCTCGTACAGCGATTTGCCGTCCAGGTGCGGACCCGGGAAAACCAGCTTGGCGCCGATCATCGGTGCTGCATATGGCACGCCCCAGGCATTGACATGGAACATCGGCACCACCGGCAGGATCACATCGCGCGAGCTGACCCCCATCGCGTCGGGCATCGCCAGGCCGAAACTGTGCAGCAGCGTCGAGCGGTGGCTGTAGATCGCACCCTTCGGATGGCCGGTCGTGCCCGAGGTGTAGCAGATGCTCGACGCGGTATTCTCGTCGAACATCGGCCACTGGTAGTGGCCGTCCCCGGCGTCAAGCAGTTCGTCGTAGCAAAGCAGGCCAGGGATGGCCGATGAGGCCGGCATGTGCGCGCGGTCGGTCATCAGCACATAGTGCCGAACGCTCGGCAGGTGCGCGACCAGCTTTTCGACCAAGGGCAGGAAGTTCAGATCGAAGCACAACACCTTGTCGGCAGCGTCGCTGGCGATCCAGGCGATCTGCTCCGGGAACAGGCGCGGGTTGATGGTGTGGCAGACCAGCTGCGAACCCGAGGTGCCGAAGTAGATCTCGAAATGCCGGTAGCCGTTCCAGGCCAGCGTCCCGATGCGATCACCCGCCTCACAGCCGAGCCGGGCCAGCGCCTGGGCGAGTTTGCGCGCGCGAAGTTCGGCATCCTGGTAGGTGTAGCGGTGAAGATCACCCTCGACCCGCTTCGAGACGATTTCCGTATCGGCCGAATGGCGCGCCGCATGCGTCAGCAGCGACGAAATCATCAGCGGCATGTCCATCATCTGTCCCATCAACGGACGCGGGCTTGTGCTGGGCTGGCTCATCGAATCTCCGAAAAGTGACTACAGCTCGCATCATAGAAAGTTGTCGGTGAGCCGCTGCCCTCAGGTTTACCCTGTGCCGACAGCGGTGACCCTTCACGCCGGTCTGCGATGCGGTGGCATTTACACTGGCGCCGCCCCGCCGGATCGCCGGTTCGGGCACAGAGAGGGACCCGATTCCATGAATGACGAAGACACGAAAAATCGCGCGGTCAGGAAGACCGACGACGAATGGCGGGCCGAACTGGATGCCGAGCAATACCGGGTTGCCCGCAAAGGCGGCACCGAGCGCCCGTTCAGCGGCCGCTACTGGGACCACTTTGAAGCCGGCAACTACAACTGCATCGGCTGCGGCACGCCGCTGTTCGAAGCCAAGACCAAGTTCGACGCCGGTTGCGGCTGGCCGAGCTATTACGAACCGGTGAATGCCGAGGTGGTGGAGCGCATCGTCGACAATAGCCACGGCATGGTCAGGGTCGAGGTCCGCTGCAACCGCTGTGGTTCACACCTGGGACATGTCTTTCCCGACGGTCCGGACCCGACCGGCGAGCGTTTCTGCATCAATTCGGCGTCGATCAACTTCGCCCCAAAAAACTGACTCGATGAAGCTGCTGTTTGATTTTCTGCCGATCCTGCTGTTCTTCATCACCTTCAAATATGCGGAAGGCAACGCAGACTGGGCGGCAGACTTCGCAACCAACCATTTCGGCTTCCTGGTATCGGGTGGCGTCGTCGGCGCCAGCGAAGCGCCGGTGTTGCTGGCCACGCTGGTGGTGATCGTCGCCACGATGATCCAGATTGCCTGGCTGGTGTTGCGCGGCAAGACGGTCGACAAGATGTTGTGGGTCAGCCTCGGCCTGGTGGTCGTGCTGGGTGGCGCGACGGTCTGGTTCCACAGCGAAACCTTCATCAAGTGGAAGCCGAGCGTCCTGTATTGGGTGATGGGTTCGAGCTTCTGGATCAGCCAGACCTTCTTCGGCAAGAACCTGCTGCAGGCACTGATGGGCCAGCAGCTGGAACTGCCGGCATCGGTCTGGCAACGTCTGAATTTCGCGTGGATCGCGTTCTTCGGCCTGATGGGATTGCTCAATCTGTACGTGGCCTACAGTTTCAGCACCGGCACCTGGGTCAATTTCAAGCTGTTCGGCGGCATCGGCCTGATGCTGCTGTTCACGCTGGCACAGGGCGTCTATATCGGCCGCCACATGAAACCAGATGCACCGGATGCCGATCCACCGGAACAAGTTCGCTCCTGAGTGGTCGAACCTGCCTTTCACACCCGTTTCACACCCGTTTTCACACCCGCTTGTCGATTCCCAGATGTCCGTCAGCGCTGCCGATCTTGATACCGCCCTGCGCCTGCCGCTGCAGGCCACCAGCCTGGATGTGCGCGATGACAGCCACCTCCATGCCGGCCATGCGGGCGCGCGCGAAGGCCGGCATTTTTCAGTGCGTGTCGTCAGCGAACGCTTCAAGGGCCTGTCGCGCGTGGCCCGGCACCGGCTCGTATATGATGCCGCCGCCGTCCTGATGGAGCGCGGAATCCACGCGCTGGCGATTGATGCCCGGGCGCCGGGCGAAAGCTGAATTCCACCGACACCACACGCGATTGTTCGATCACTGCTGCGCAGTCGCGACCCGACCTGCTCCGGCCCGCGCTGGCCAAGCAGCGCCCCACCCCACTTGATCCACGTTGAAAGGCTCCCGCCCATGAAGAAGTTTGCCCCCTCGACCAGCGCCGCCGTGCTGCTGATTTCCGCCGCAGCCCTGCTCGCCCCGCTGGCGATCCAGGCACAGAATATTGCCGTGGTGAACGGCAAGCCGGTCCCGAAGGCGCGCGTCGACGCGCTGCTCGAACAAGCCGTCAAATCGGGGCAGGCCAAGACGCCGGCACTCGAGGCGCAGGTGCGTGACGAGATCGTGATGCGCGAAATGTTCCTGCAGGAAGCCGAAAAACGCGGCCTCGCAGCGACGCCCGATTACAAGACACAAATGGAATTTGCGCGGCAAAGCATCCTGATCCGCGAACTGTTCAACGACTTCCAGAAGAAGAACCCGGTGTCGGAGGCCGATGTTCGGGCCGAATACGACAAGTTCAAGGCCCAGAATTCAGGCACCGAGATCCGCGCCCGCCACATCCTGGTCGAGAAGGAAGACGACGCCAAGGCGCTGATTGCCAAGATCAAGGCCGGTGAGGGTTTCGACGCGCTGGCCAAGGCCAATTCGAAGGACCCGGGGTCGGCTGCCAACGGCGGTGACCTCGATTTTGCCAATCCGAAGTCGTATGTCGGCCCGTTCGCAGACGCCCTCGTCAAGCTGAAAAAGGGCGAAATGACCGAGACCCCGGTCAAGACCGACTTCGGCTACCACATCATCAAGTTCGAAGACTCCCGCCCGGCGCAGTTTCCGGAGTTCGACGCGGTGAAGGCCCAGATCGAACAGCGCATGGCGCAACAGAAGATCGCCGAATTCCGCGAAGGAATCCGGACCAAGGCGAAAACCGACTACAAATTCGGCAACTGATTCCGCTCGCTGCCGCAGGCGCCTCTACAGGGGCGCGCTGCCCAGCCGGACCGGGACGCCCAGCGACCCGGGCCCGCCTCTTCTGCCTGGCTTGATGTGAGAGGCCCTCAACTGCCCTTGCGCCCGGCCAGACCCGTCTTTTGTGGGAGCGCCTTCAGGCGCGATTCGCTTTGTGGGAGCGCCTTCAGGCGCGATTGCAGCCACACACGCCTTCGTGCCTGAAGGCACCCCACAGAACCGAAGCCCTGGCTCACTGCACCAGCCGCCCTGCCTCGATGCGCAACTGCCGATCGCAGCGTTTTGCGATCTCGGGATCATGCGTGACCAGCACCAGCGTCGTTCCGGCCTCGCGGTTCAGGTCGAACATCAGTTCCATCACCCGTTCGCCGGTCGCGAAGTCGAGGCTGCCGGTGGGCTCGTCGGCGAGCAGCACCGCCGGCCGGACGACGAAGGCGCGAGCCAGCGCCACCCGTTGCTGTTCGCCACCGGAAAGCAGGCGTGGATAGTGGCCGAGCCGCTCGCCAAGCCCGACGCGCTGCAGCAACTCGGTGGCGGCGCTGCGGGCATCACGGCGCCCCTGCAGTTCGAGCGGCAACATGACGTTTTCCAGTGCATTCAGGTTGCCGAGCAGCTGAAAGCTCTGGAATACAAAGCCGACATTGGCGGCCCGGACCGCCGCCCGCTCGTCTTCGTCGAGCGCGAACAAGTCTTCTCCTGCCAACAGAACCTTTCCGCTGCTCGGCGTATCCAAACCCGCGAGGATCGACAGCAAGGTACTCTTGCCCGATCCGGATGCACCAACGATGGCGGCCGACTGGCGCGCCGCCAGCGTGAAATCGATCTCGTGAAGAATGGTCAGCGGACCGCCGCTGTCTTCGACTTGTTTGCTGACACCTTGGACTGTGATGATGGGTTCGGTCATGAATCTCGTGAATGAAAATCCGCCGCGGCGCGAGGCTGCTGTGCGCGTAAAGACGCGCCGTCGCTGGCTCGGAGAATGTAGCCGGTTGCTGGCCGGGCTGGCCCTGGCGCCGGCATTTGCCCTTGCGGCCAAACCGGGCGCGGCGGCCGCCGAGCCGGTGATCCTGGTAGTTGGCGACAGCCTGTCGGCCGAATACGGCCTGCGTCGCGGCACCGGCTGGGTGGCCTTGTTGGAGCAGCGGCTGGCGCGCGACAAGATCGCGGCACGCGTCGTCAATTCGAGCATCAGCGGCGACACCACGTCAGGCGGGCGCGGGCGCCTGCCGGCTCTGCTGAAGCAGTTCAACCCGACCCATGTGGTGATCGAACTGGGCGGCAACGACGCCTTGCGCGGCCTGCCGCTGTCGATGACCGAGTCCAACCTGCGGGCTATGACCCGCGCGGCCACCGCTTCGGGTGCCAAGGTGCTGATCGCCGGCATGCAGATCCCGCCAAACTACGGCCGCAAATATGCCGAGTCATTTGCCGGCCTGTTCGCCGGTGTCGCGAAGGCCGAAGGTGCCGCGCTGCTCCCGTTCCTGCTGACCGGTGTCGCCGACGGGGTCGACCACAGCCTGTTCCAGCCCGATCGCATCCATCCGAGCGAAGCCGCACACCCTCGGATCCTCGAAAACGTCTGGGCCGTGCTGCGGCCGATGTTGAGCTGAATCGGGAACTCAGCGAGATCCCTGCGCGACCTCGCTATCCCGCTGTGCGACGTGCGGCTTTTCGGCATTCCCTCACTTCGGCGCTCCGGCGACCCACTTCGCCTCTCCGGCTACGCGCTTCGCGGGGATTCCGCCTCTGCGGTTACGGCACTTCGCGGGGGTTCCGGCCCGTGCGACCCTCGCGCACATTGCCTGACCTGTCTGGCTGGGCACCCGGGCCCTGCATCTCGCGGCCACTCTCGCGGCCTTCGCGCTGGCGCGGTGGAGCCTGATCGGTCGGCTGTACGCGGTCGCGCGGCGGACGCATGACCGGCTGCTGCTGGATCGCCGGCGCCGGCGCGATGATTGCCGGGGCGGGGGCGATGATGGCAGGCTGCGGCGCAGCAATCGCCGGCGGGCGCTGCATCTGCTCCGGTGCGGCAACCGGGTCCTGGCGGCCACCGCGCCGATCGATGCGTTCGAACGGTCGATCCGGCCGCTCGAAACGCTCACCTCGCTCAGGCCGCTCACCCCGATCACCGCGGTCCCCTCGATCGGGACGCCCGAAACGTGAATCACCGCGCTCCACCGGCGGTGGATTCTGGAACGGCTGCGTCGCCACGCTGGAACCAACCGGCGCCTGCGGCGGCGGTTCGACGGCCGGGCCGCGACGCCCCGGGCGGTCTCTGGGCCACTCCGCGCGTGGCTCGTCCGGTTGGACGAACGGCCGCTGCGCGATTGGTGGGGGCTGCACCGATGTCGGCAGGTTAGGCACGACAACCGGTGGCCTGATCGGATCGATGTCACGCGTGCTGCGCAGGTCACCGTTGCGTTGCCGCTCGAAACGCGCATCGCGGCGCTCGTCGATGCCGGGCCGTTGCTGGAACGGCCGGCCGAACTGGCGCCCATCCCGGTTGCCGGGCCGATCACCGGCTTCCTGACGCCGATCTGCCCATGACGGACGGGGCAGCCCCGGCGTGGTGCTGACCGGCAGGCGGTCGAGCTGATCTGCGGGCGGGTTGAATCGGCCATTCGGCTCGATCGCGATCCGCCCTCGGCCGTCGCCGCGGCGATTGAAAGCCTCGATCGGAATCGCGGTCGTGCCGTGGTGGAACTTGCGATTGCGGTACTCGGCACTGCGCAGCACCGACGGCGTCTGGATCAACCGTTCAACCTCACCCCGGTTGCGGAAATGGGGATGGTTGACGCCGCGCATATAGCCGCGGCTGACCCGGTACGACGGTACCCAGGCCTCGTGTGGCGCCAGCGGAAACCAACCGATGCCGCGGCCGCCGCCGATGGTCAGCGACACCCCGACCCCGCCGCCGACCCAGCCGACCAGCGCCGGTGAATAGACCGGCCGGGCCACATAACGTCCGGGTGCCCAGCTCCAGCGGTCACGCACCATGACCCAGCGGCCGTAGTGAAACGGCGCGAAGCCCCACGGCGCATCGTCGACCCACGACCAGCCCCACGGCGATACCCAGGCCCAGTGGCCCGCCGAATACGGAGCCCAGTCGGACGCCACCTGGTTGGGTACCCACAGCGCCCCGTGCTCGGGGTCCTGCGACCAGCGGCCGTAGCGATCCAGATCTTCGGCACCGGTCATTTCGGACGACACGTAGGCGGTGGCCTGGCCGCGGGCGTCGAGCCGGTCGAGCTCTCCGCTCCAGGATGCAAACGCATCGAATTGCGGTTGACCCAGGTTGTACTGGGCCTGTCGATTGGTGTCGATCCAGAATACCGCCCGCTGGCCCTGGTACACGGTCAGCGCACTCTGCGGCCCGTTGTAGGCGGCCTGGCCGGCCCAGACCGTGATGGCACTGGTCGCGTCGCGCCGGTCGATGCGGTAGGTGCCCGCACCAAGCGGCGTGAAGCTGCCGTCGTCGGTAGCCAGCAGCAGATCACGGGCCGCTTCGTCATTGCGCAGGCGTACCAGCACACTGCCGTTGATCAGGCGGATGTCGATCGCCTCGTCGTCGAGCCGGTCGATCTCGATGTCGGTACCGCCGTCGAGGCGGAAGGCGCTCGATCCGATCCGCATTTCGAGCCGGGCGCCGGGCTCGGTCGACAAACGGTCGCCGCTGGTGACGGGCCGGTTGCGCACCGCGGCAATCCATTCGCCTTCCTGGGGATGAAACAACCACACCGTGCCCTGAACCTCGCTGAGCCGGCCGACACGCCCGGGCGGATCGTCGGCGCTGGTCTCTTCGGCGAAGCTGGGCAATTCGCTGCCCTGTGCCGACACCATCAAGGGTAAACCGAGTCCCAGCGCCAGCAGGCCGGCGGCAAAGGCTGCACCCAGCCGGTTCAGCACGCTCGTTGCCACTGCAGTTCCTTGTCCCATCGCGTACCTCGCTACCGGGCCACAAGGCCCCTGGTACCAAACGTCGCACGGATGCCAACCGCCGACCGAATCAACCGGCATCCGGCCGTGATTTACAAGGATTTACCCGGCAGACGCCCGTAGCCGTTGCCCGTAGCCGTTCAATCGTCGTCCTCGGCGGTCATCTCCGGGAACAGGACGCTGGTAAACCCGAACTGGCTGAAATCGCGGATCCGCATCGGATACAGCTTGCCGACCAGGTGGTCACACTCGTGCTGCACCACGCGGGCATGAAAGCCGTCGGCCACCCGTTCGATCGGGCATCCCTGCAAGTCGAAGCCGCTGTAGCGGATGCGCGCGATCCGGGGAACCACGCCGCGCATGCCCGGCACCGACAGGCAGCCCTCCCAGCCGCTTTCCTCTTCATCGGTCAGCGCCTCGATCTGCGGATTCACCAGCACCGTGCGCGGCACCTCTTCGGCCTGCGGATAACGCGGGTTGTCCTTGAACCCGAAGATCACCAGCGCGAGGTCGACACCGATCTGCGGGGCGGCCAGACCCGCCCCATTGGCATCGGCCATGGTCTCGAACATGTCGGCTATCAGCGCATGCAGCTCGGGCGTGTCGAACTCAGCAACCGGCTTGGCGACGCGCAGCAAGCGCGGATCACCCATTTTCAGAATCTCTCGAATGGTCATCGAACGTGCGGCGAGTGGATGAAAACGATCCATTCTGGCTCAGAACCGCCCGCGCATCCGCCTGGCAATCTTTACAAATAACCACACTTCATCCACATTACCCGTACCGACGCAGCGGCTTTGCAGGCTGCCGGCGGCCGATCGGGATCCGCCAAACCCGGCCGATGTCCCATGCGGCGAAATTGACTCCGACAAGAGGTGGGTATGAATTTCAAGACTTGGCTTGGCGTTTCCCTCAGCTTGCTGTCAAGCCTGGGCTTAGCGGCAGAGGTGACGCTCAATCAATCGACCGCCGACACGATCACCGGCGGAAACTCCGTTTCGTGCAACACCGGAAACCTGCACGCCGACAACAGCTATTTCCGGGTTTTTGACCTGGTACCGCTGAACCTGGCCGGACCGATCAGTATTCACACGGTGCAGGTTGGCATCGAATTGGCCAATGCCTTCGGTGAAGGCACGACCCAGCCGATGACGATCAACGTCTACACCCAGAGCGGTGGAGCGTTTCCCAACCCGACGCGAACTTTGCAGACGACGCAGGCGGTGAACGTTTCCGATCAGGTTCGGACGATCCTGAGCGTTCCGCTGGCGGTACCGACGCCGCCGCTGCCGGCCAATTCAACCGTCGTGGTGGAAGTATTCACGCCAAGCGGCCAGGCAGCGGGCCACTCGTTCTTCATCGGCAGCAACGCCGCCGGCCAGACCGGCCCGAGCTATCTCCAGGCCGCCCCTTGTGGTGTGACCGTCCCGCAGACGACGGCGGCGCTCGGCTTCCCGAACATGCACATGGTCTTGAAGGCGATCGGTACCGTGGCGGCGAATACGCTGCCGCAGAATCTGGCGTGCGGCTTCAACGGCATAAATGCGCTTACCCCGGCGACGGTCACCGGCCCGGCGCAGAAGAACACGATGCTCAGCATGATCAACCTCGCGTCGACCTACTTCGCCAGCCCGTACAAGAGCCTCGGCCTCGGCGCGCTCGACTCGGTGCTGGCCCGCGTCGATGGCTGCGCGCTGCGCACGACGCCCGACACCGTCGTCAACCGGGGCGGCGCCGGCATGGACTTCGTCACCACCTGTCCGGCGCAGGGTCCGATCTACGCCTGCCTGAAGGCGGCGCGCGACCAGTACGTCGCACCCTGATCGAAGCGGCCCGGCCGAACCTGGTCGGGCCTTCGATTGCGCCGCGCCGACGGCCGGCGCTGTTCAGGTCTCGTGTCCCAGCAGCGCCATCAGACCGGCCTCGTCGAGAATCGTGACGCCCAGCGTTTGCGCCTTGTCGAGTTTGCTGCCGGCCTCGGCACCGGCCACCACATAGTCGGTCTTTTTCGACACCGAGCCGGCTACCTTGCCGCCCAGCGCCTCGATGCGTTCGCGGGCTTCATCCCGGCTCCAGTTCGGCAAGGTGCCGGTCAGCACCAGGGTCTTGCCGGCCAGCGGCTTCGGGCTGCGATCGGCGCTGCCGTCGCTTTCCGGCCAGCTGATGCCGACCGCACGCAACTGCTCGACGACCTCGCGGTTGTGCGGCTGGTCGAAGAAGCTGCGGATGCTGGCTGCGACGATCGGCCCGACATCGGCCACCTCCAGCAGTTGCTCAGTGCTCGCGTCGAGGATGCGATCGAGGGTGCCGAAGTGCAGCGCCAGGTCACGCGCCGTCGCTTCGCCGACCTGCGGAATTCCGAGCGAATAGATGAATCGCGGCAGCGTGGTCTGGCGGCTCTTGTCAAGCGCGGCGAGCAGCTTGGTCGCACTCTTGTCGGCCATCCGATCGAGCGCGCTGAGCTTGGCCAGCCCCAGCGTGTACAGCTCCGGCAGCGTGCGGATCAGCCCGCCATCGACCAGCTGATCGACCAGCTTGTCGCCGAGGCCCTCGATGTCCATCGCCCGGCGGCCGGCGAAATGCAGCAGCGCCTGCTTGCGTTGCGCAGCACAGAACAGCCCGCCGGTGCAGCGGAAGGCGATACCCCCGGGCTCACGCCGCACATCGCTGCCGCAGACCGGACACGCGCGAGGCATCTTGAAATTGGGCACGTAGCCACCGCGCGGAGCCGGCACCCGGCCGACCACCTCGGGAATCACGTCACCCGCACGCCGCACGATTACCGTGTCGCCGATCCGCACATCCTTGCGGCGCAGCTCGAACAGGTTGTGCAGCGTGGCGTTGCTGACCGTCGTGCCGCCCACGAACACCGGCTCGAGCTTGGCGACCGGCGTCAGCTTGCCGGTACGCCCGACCTGGATCTCGATGTCGTTGAGCCGGGTCTGTTGCTCCTGGGCCGGATATTTGTGGGCCAGCGCCCAGCGCGGCTCGCGGGTCTTGAAACCCAGCTGCTGCTGGAGTGCGCGCGAATCGACCTTGTAGACGACGCCATCGATATCGAACGGCAAGCTGTCGCGCCGCTCGCCGATCTCGAGATGAAAGGCCGCCAGGCCGTCGCCGCCTTCGACCAGACGCCGCTCGACATTGACCGACAGGCCGAATCCGGCCAGCGCATCGAGCATCGCCGAGTGGCCCGGCGGCGGCTCCCAGCCGCGCAGCTCACCCAGGCCGTAGGCGAAGAAATTGAGCGGCCGGGTGGCGGCCACCCGCGCATCAAGCTGGCGGACGATGCCGGCCGCCGCATTGCGCGGGTTCACGAAGGTCTTGAGGCCAGCTTCGCGCTGAGATGCATTGATGCGCTCGAACACATCGCGGCGCATGAACACCTCGCCGCGCACCTCGATCACCTCGGCCTGCTGGCCCTTCAGGCGCCGCGGGATGTCGGCGATGGTGCGGATGGTGTGCGTGACATCTTCACCGACCTCGCCGTCGCCGCGGGTCGCCGCCTGCACCAGCTTGCCTTGCGCGTAGCGCAGATTGATCGCCAGGCCATCGAACTTCAGTTCGGCCGAATAGTGCACCGGCGGTGCATCGTCGGCCAACGTCAGCAGTTTGCGAACCCGCGCATCGAAGCGGGCCGCTGCGGCCGGCGAGGTATCACGTTCGGTGTCGATCGACAACATCGGCACCGCATGGCGCACCGGTTGCAGGCCGTCGAGAACGGCGCCGATGACACGCCGGGTCGGTGAATCGTCGCTGACCAGTTCGGGCCAGGCGGTCTCGATCGCCCGCAGTTCGTCGAACAGGCTGTCGTATTCGGCGTCGGGGATGGTCGGCGCGTCGAGCACGTAATAGTTGTTGGCGTGATGCAGCAATTGCTCACGCAGGCTCGCGGCGCGCTGGCGGGTAGCCGCCGGTACGCGGACCTCGGTCTCAGCCTCCGAAGCGCGCCTGCTCACCGCCGCCCGTCCTAGCTGAACAAGCGCCGCGAGGCCGGCGAGCCAGCGGCCAGATCACGTGCCGCGAGCGCGCCGTAAAGCCGCTTCAGTTCCGTATCGATCGATGCGAACGCTTGCGGACCGAGCGGCTGGCCGCGGTCGTCGACGACCACCGCATCCATCGCCGCGGCCAATGCCGTGGCGCGCGCATACCAGGCCGCAAAGGGTTCGGCGGCGGCATCGGTCTGCGGCACATCGAAGCTGAGCGTCAACTCGCGCAGCGGCGCCTGGTTCGGATCTTCCAGCAGCGCGACCTGCGAGTCGAAGGTCAACACCAGCATTGGCGGGGCGCCGGCTGCTGTCCCCGGCAACACCAGGCGGCCCGGCAAGGGCCCCGGCACCAGGCCCTGCAACGCCGCCTGCTGCTGGATGTAGCCCAAGCTCCAGGCAGCGCCGCGCGCGCGCAGCTGAACCACCAGTTGCGCATCGTGCTGGCCGGCAAATGCATCGAGCTCGCGGGCCCGCGCCACCACTTCGATCATGTCCGGGAAATCGACCGCAGCACCGAGCGCATCGGCAAAGGACTGCACCTTCTGGATGAACTCGGAGTATTCGATCTCGTTGAGCGCGCCGCTGCGGTTGGCCATCTGCACGCCCGCCTGCAATTCGCTGTAGCTTGCCCCCGGCGCCGGCAACTCCCAATCGCCAGTGTTGACGCTCAGGCCTTCGATCGAGAACGGCTTGGTGCCGGCGCGCCGGCTCGGCGGCAGGTTGGCGAGCACCGCCTCGGCCGTGACGGGCGAATCGAGCTGCAGCGTGACCAGCACGTCGATCAGCGCATCGAGCCGGGCCGGCCCGCGACGCGGCAGCCTGACCCGCGGTATCGGCTGGCTGTTCAGGTTGTCCAGCGGGTCGAGCTCGCCGTGACCGGTATCGAAACCCGATACATGGTCGTAGACACCGACCGTATCGTCATCAGCACCCGCACCGAGCGGTGGCGCATGATCCGCCAGTGTGCCCATTTCGGGCTCGCGTGCATCGGTCCGGTCCCGACCTTCGGCGCGTTTCGGGCCGGCCTTGCGAATCTGCCAACTGTTGTAGGCCACCACCGCCAGCACGGCGATGCCACCGACGGCCGTGAGCGCTATCGTCAGGTCGTCCATCGGGTCAGGCCGCTTCCGCCAGGCTGTGGGCGGTTTCCATGTCGACCGCGACGATCCGTGACACCCCTTGTTCCTGCATCGTCACTCCAATCAGTTGTTCGGCCATTTCCATCGCGATCTTGTTGTGACTGATGAACAGGAACTGCGTGCCTTGCGCCATCTGCTTGACGAGTGCCACGTAGCGCTCGGTATTTGCATCATCAAGCGGCGCGTCGACTTCGTCGAGCAGACAGAACGGCGCCGGATTCAACTGGAAGATCGCAAACACCAGCGCGATCGCGGTCAGCGCCTTCTCGCCGCCCGACAACAGGTGGATGGTGCTGTTCTTCTTGCCCGGCGGCTGCGCCATCACCTGCACACCGGCGTCGAGGATTTCGTCGCCGGTCATCACCAGTCGCGCATTGCCGCCACCGAACAGGGTGGGAAACATGCGCCCGAAATGTTCGTTGACCTGGTTGAAGGTCGCGCCGAGCAGGTCGCGCGTTTCCAGATCGATCTTGTGGATCGCCCCCTCGAGCGTCGCGATCGCGTCGTTCAGGTCGGCGTTCTGGGCATCCAGGAAGTTCTTGCGTTCGCGCGAGGCCGTCAATTCGTCCAGCGCGGCAAGATTCACCGCGCCGAGTGCGTTCAGTTCGCGGTTCAGGCGGTCGATCTCGCCCTGCAGCCCGGCCAGCTTGACGCCACTGCCGGTGACGCCCAGTGCCAGCTGTTCCAGATCGACCTCGGCCGCAGCGAGTTGCTCCAGGTATTGCGCACCGCCCAGTTGCGCGGCCTGCTCTTCGAGCTGCAGCCGCATGATCGCGTCACGCAGCGGTTGCAGGCTTTGCTCGTGCACCAGCCGCTGCTCGTCGGCACGCCGCAACCGCAGCGACAGATCATCGTATTCGCCGCGCTGCGCTGCCAGGGCGGCCTCGCGCGCGCGTGTCAGTGCCAGCGCCGTCTGCAGTCCGGCATCGGCGGACGCATCCGCCAGACGCTCGAGCTCGGCCTGCAGCGACTCCAGCGTCTGAATGTCGATGGCGCGTTGCTGCGCCGCGGTGTCGATGCTGCGCTGCAATTCGGCACGGCGGGCCGCCAGCGAGCGGGCCGAGAATTGCGCCTCCTGCACCTGCCGCTCGATGCCGCGCAGCTGTTCGCGGGCTTCAGCTTGACGACGCTCGGCGGCGATCTGCCCGTCTTCCAGTTCGGCGTGGCGTTCCTGGGCTGTCGCCAGCTGCAGGTCGAGCTCCTCGAACCGCGCCTCGCCGATGGCGCGCCGCTCGTCGAGCGCTTCGAGTTGGGCGTTGACCTCGGCCAGTTCTTCGGCCAGCTGGGTACGCCGCGAACTGGTCTGCTCGGCCTGCTGCGACAGACGCAGCAGCTCAACCTGCAATTGATGTGCGTTGGCCTGCGCCTCGCTGGCCTCGCGCCGCCATTGCGCCAGGCGCTGCGCCGCCTCGGTGTAGGCGGCTTCGGCACGCACCAGCGCACCGCGCGAATCGTCGGCCATCATCGCCTGGGCGCGCAGCTGGCGCTCCAAATTCTCGATCTCCTGGGCGCGGGCAAGCAGTCCGGCCTGTTCGCTGTCGGGCGCGTAGAAGGTGACCGCGAAGGCGGACACCGAATGGCCTTCCCGCGTCATGATGGCCTCGCCGTGGCGCAGGCTGGGACGCGCGGCCAACCCATCGTCCAGGCTGGTGGCCGTGTAGATGCCTTCGAGCCAGTCGGCCAGCAGCGCAGCCAGTCCGGCCGAATCGTCGCCACCACCATGCCGCAGCAGATCGCTCAGCCGCGGCAGGCCATGACCGGCCTGGGTCGAAGCCGGCAGCGCAGCGGCCGACGGTGAATAGAACGCCAGTCTGGCCGGCGGTGCATCGGTGGCGAATGCGCGCACGGTTTCCAGTCGGCCCACTTCGAGCGCGGACAGTCGTTCACGCAAGGCCGATTCGAGCGCGGATTCCCAGCCCGGCTCGATGTGCAGCCGGGTCCACAGGCCGGTCAGGCCGTCAAGTCCGTGTTTGCCGAGCCAGGGCTTGAGCTTGCCTTCGGTCTGCACCTTTTCCTGCAGCGCCTTCAGCGCCTGCAGGCGGGCCGCCAGTTCGGACTGTTTGCTGCTTTCGGCATTGGTCGCCAGCTGCTGGACCCGCCGCGCGTCGTCGAGCAGCGGAACCTGCTCGCCGGCCTCGTGCAGCCGGCCATCGGCCAGTTCGGCCGTCTCGTCGGCCTGCGCCGACTGTCGGCGCAACGCCTCCAGGCGATCGAGGTCGGGGGCCGCCAGTTGCCGCTGCTCACCATCCAGTCGGTCGTGCCGCTGCCGCAGCTGACGGGCCTGATCGTCGATGTTGCGACTTTCGGCCGCCAGCACCTGGATCTGCTGCTGCACCGCCGCGACCTCGCCGCGCTGCTCGTTGGCCCGCGCCTGCGCGGCGCGCAAGGCATCGTCGAATTCGGGCAGCCGCTCGGCCTGGCTTTCGGACTGTCCCGCCAGCATCTCGGCCTGTTCGTCGGCCGCCACCATCTGCTCGGCCACCTGCTCGAGTTCGGCCTCGGCCTGCGCCAGTCGATCGGCCCATTGCGCGGTTCGCTCGTTCAGCTCGGCGATCCGCTGCTCGGCACGTTGGCGGCCTTCAACCACATAGCGGATCCGCTCCTCGAGCCGGCTGACTTCGAGTGCCGCCTCGGCGAGCACCCCCTGGGCCGCGTGCAGGCCATCGCTGGCGGCGTAGTGCGCCTGGCGGATGGTTTCGAGTTCGGCTTCGCCGCGGCGCAGGTCGGCAACCCGTGCCTCCAGCGCGGTGGCGGCGTCCAGAACGGCCTGGGCGACCCGCTGCTGCTCGGCCGCGGCGTCGCGATGCTTCAGGAACCACAGCTGATGCAGCTTCAGGCTGCCGGCCTGCTGCAGCTCGCGGTAACGGCTGGCGACCTCGGCCTGCTTCTCGAGCTTGTCGAGGTTGCTGCCCAGCTCGCGCAGGATGTCGTCGACACGGGTCAGGTTCTCGCGCGTGTCCTTCAGCCGACTTTCGGTCTCGCGGCGCCGTTCCTTGTATTTCGAGACACCGGCGGCCTCTTCGAGAAACAGCCTCAATTCTTCCGGCCGACTTTCGATGATGCGGCTGATCGTGCCCTGGCCGATGATCGCGTAGGCGCGTGGCCCCAGGCCGGTGCCGAGAAACACGTCCTGCACGTCGCGCCGGCGCACCGGCTGGTTGTTGATGTAGTAGCTGCTGGTGCCGTCGCGGGTCAGCACCCGCTTGACCGCGATCTCGGCAAACTGGTTCCATTGCCCGCCAGCGCGCGCATCCTCGTTGCTGAAGACCAGCTCGACGCTGGATCGGCTGGCCGGCTTGCGGTTGCCCGAGCCGTTAAAGATCACATCCTGCATCGATTCGCCGCGCAGCTCGCTGGCTTTCGATTCGCCGAGCACCCAGCGCACCGCATCCATGATGTTCGACTTGCCGCAGCCATTGGGGCCGACCACACCGACGAGTTGGCCGGGCAGCTGGAAATGCGTCGGTTCGGCAAATGACTTGAAGCCGGACAGCTTGATTGAATTCAGACGCATGGAATGGCCGGTGGACGATCCTCGAAAACCCCGGCAGAAGGCTCGATATGGATTGCTAAGTTGTTGATTTGATTGGATTTTGCCGCGCGCAGACGGGTCTTCTCGGCGCCCCGATGATAACATCGCGACATACCGGGCGGCCCGCCTGGCGCCCTTTTCCAACGCTCCGACCCGTCGCTCAGATCGGCTCGGATCTCCTGTTTCCAAAAGCCATGTCCAAAAAGAAACACCCTCCCGCCGAGGCGCAGATCGTCAAGACCGGACAACGCAGCCAGCCGGCCAACCCGCCGTCGGTGCCGAGCAAGCAGCTCGATGTCTTTCCGAACCCTGCGGCCGAGCGCGACTACCTGATCCAGTTCCAGATTCCGGAGTTCACCTGCCACTGCCCATTGACCGGCCAGCCTGATTTCGCGCACTTCACGATCGACATGATCGCCGACCAGCACTGCGTCGAGCTGAAAAGCCTGAAGATGTACATGTGGAGCTTCCGCAACGAGGGGGCATTCCACGAGAAGGTCACCAACACCATCGCCGATGACATCGTCGCAGCCACCGCGCCGCGATATCTGCGGATCATCGCCAAGTGGTATGTGCGTGGCGGCATCTACACCAACGTGGTCGCCGAATACCGCAAACCGGGCTGGCAACCGCCACCGCCGGTGCACCTGACCAGCCTGCCCTTGCAGCCGACCGGTTTGCTGTGACACAGCCCTGTGCAGCGATGGCTCTCGCACTGCCCGCGCGGATGCCTCGCCAACGATAATCAGCCGATGAATCCGCTGCTCGCCAAGCTCCACCCCTACCCGTTCGAACGCTTGCGCGAGCTGACCCGCGACATCCGGCCGAATCCGGCGTTGAAGCCGATCAGCCTGGGCATCGGCGAGCCCAAGCACCCCACACCGGCCTTGATCGAGCAAGCCATCATCGGCAATCTCGCCGGCCTGTCTTCCTATCCGGCGACCGCCGGTGAGCCGGCGTTGCGCGAGGCGATGGCCAGCTGGGTGAAGCGGCGCTACGACGTGAGCCTCGATCCGGGCACCGAGCTGCTGCCGGTCAATGGCTCTCGGGAAGCGCTGTTTGCGTTGGCCCAGACCGTGATCGACCCGACCCAAGATGGCGCGACCGTGGTCAGCCCGAATCCGTTCTACCAGATCTACGAAGGTGCGGCGCTGCTGGCCGGAGCGCGCACCGAATTTGCGCCGAGCGACCCGCAACGCAATTTCGCCGCCGACTGGTCGACGATTTCCGAATCGACCTGGCGCCGCACCCAGCTGTTGTATGTCTGCTCGCCCGGCAACCCGACCGGCGCGGTGATGCCGCTGTCGGAATGGCAGCAGTTGTTCGAGTTGTCGGATCGCCACGGCTTCGTGATCGCCTCCGATGAGTGTTATTCGGAGATCTATTTCCGCGAAGTGGCGCCGCTCGGCTCGCTACAGGCGGCCAAGGCGCTGGGCCGGGACTTTCGGCGGCTGATCGCCTTCACCAGCCTGTCGAAACGCTCCAACGTGCCGGGCATGCGTTCCGGCTTCGTCGCAGGCGACGCCGCCATCATCAAGCAGTTTCTGCTGTACCGCACCTACCACGGCAGCGCGATGGGTCTGGTGGTGCAGCGGGCCAGCATCGCGGCCTGGAACGACGAGACCCACGTGATGGCGAACCGGCAGCAATACCGCGACAAGTTCGCCGAGGTCACGCCGGTCCTGGCCCAGGTCATGGACGTGGCGCTGCCCGACGCCGGCTTCTACCTTTGGCCGGCCGTTCCGAGCCACTGTTTCGGTGGCGACGACATCGCGTTCACGCTGCAGCTGCTCTCTCAATACAATGTTTCGGTATTGCCCGGCAGCCTGCTGGCCCGGGAGGTGGCCGGCAGCAACCCGGGACAAGGGCGGATTCGCCTCGCTTTGGTCGCCCCGGTGGCCGAATGCCTGGAGGCCGCACACCGGATCGTCGCCTTCGTGCGCAGCGTCTGATGCGGCGCGCCGGCCCAGTGACAACTTCTGACACCTTGTTGCCGTTCTTCTCGCCCGATCCCACTACACCACTCCGATTTCAAATTCCCCTCGCCCGCGGTAATCGCCCGCGTGCAGCAAACGACAGTCCGCCATGAGCCAATCAGACCCACAATCGATCATCGACCTCGCCTGGGATAACCGGGCCTCGCTGACGCCTTCCAACAGCCCGGATGTGCGGGATGCGGTCGAGCAGACCATCGCCGACCTCAACGCCGGTCGCGTGCGGGTGGCCGAGCGCGAAGGTGTCGGCCAGTGGAAGGTGAACCAATGGGTCAAGAAGGCGGTGTTGCTGTCGTTCCGCCTGAACGACAACCAGCTGATGCACGCCGGCGAGCTGACCTTCTTCGACAAGGTCAAGACCAAGTTCAGCCACATCGACGAAGCCGAGGTGCGCGCCTCGGGTGTGCGCATCGTGCCGCCGGCGGTGGCGCGGCGTGGCTCCTACCTCGGCAAGAACGTCGTGCTGATGCCGTCGTTCGTCAACATCGGCGCCTACGTCGACGAAGGCACGATGGTCGACGCCTGGGCCACGGTCGGCTCCTGCGCGCAGATCGGCAAGAACGTGCACCTGTCGGGCGGCGTCGGCATCGGCGGCGTGCTCGAGCCGCTGCAGGCCAATCCGACCATCATCGAGGACAACTGCTTCATCGGCGCGCGTTCCGAGATCGTCGAAGGCGTGATCGTCGAGGAGAACTCGGTGATCAGCATGGGTGTCTACATCGGCCAGAGCACCAAGATCTACAACCGCGAGACCGGCGAAGTCAGCTTCGGCCGCGTGCCGGCCGGCTCGGTCGTGGTGAGTGGCAACCTGCCGTCGGCCGACGGCAAATACAGCCTGTATTGCGCCGTGATCGTCAAGCAGGTCACTGCCCAGACACGTGCCAAGACCAGCATCAACGAGTTGCTCAGAGCTTGAGATGACCCATCCCCGTCGCGTCGCCGTGGCTGGAAATCGACACCGGCACCGCCGGTCGCCGGTGATGGCCTGCACGGGCGCGGGGCTCGGACCGAAGGTCTGAAAGGAATCACGATGAGCGGTGGAAATCTGGAACGGGTGCTGCGACTGATGGCCGAAAAGGGGGCATCGGATGTGCACCTGTCGGCGGCCACGCCGATCCTCATCAAGATCAACGGCCAGATTCTGCAACTGAGCGATCAGCCGCTGACACCGGCCCAGCCGCGCCAGTTGCTGGCCGAGCTGCTGACGCCACGCCAGCTCGAAGAACTCGACGATACCGGCGAGCTCAACGTCGGCATCGGCCTGACCGGCGTCGGCAGTTTCCGCTTCAGCGCGTTCAAGCAGCGCGGCACAGTGGCCGCGGTGATCCGCTGCATTCCGCACATCATTCCCACGCTCGAGAGCCTGGGCGTTCCGCCGATCCTGAACAACCTGATCCTGGAGAAGCGCGGCCTGATCCTGATGGTCGGTGCCACGGGCACTGGCAAGAGCACGACGCTGGCGGCGATGCTGGAGCAGCGCAACACCCAGCTGGCCGGCCACATCCTGACGATCGAGGACCCGATCGAATTTCTGTTCTCCAACAAGAAATCGGTGGTCAATCAGCGCGAGGTCGGCCGCGATACCGCATCGCTTCAGATCGGCCTGAAAAATGCGCTGCGCCAGGCGCCCGACTGCATCCTGATCGGCGAGATCCGCGACCGCGAAACCATGACCTCGGCGATTTCCTATGCCTTGTCGGGCCACCTGGTGGTATCGACGATGCACGCCAACAACAGCTACCACGCGCTGGGCCGGATCCTGTCGTTCTATTCGCCGGAGGCCCGCCCTGCGCTGCTGTCCGATCTCGGTGCCGGTTTGCGTGCCGTTGTTTCGCAGCGGCTGGTGCGTGCGGTGGCGGGCGGGCGCATGCCGGCGGTCGAGGTGATGCTCAATACCAAGCTGGTCAGTGAGCTGATCGAGCAATCTGATTTCACCGGCGTGCGCGAAGCGATGGAAAAGTCGATGGCCGAAGGCTCGCAGACCTTCGAGCAGGACCTGGCCCGCATGATCACCGCCGGCCTGATCACCCGCGACGAAGGCCTGGCCTACGCCGATTCGCCGACCAACCTGATGTGGCGGCTGCAAAACGACATGTCGCCGATTTCGCGTCTGCAAACGCCGAAGAAGGAAGAGCCGGACGACCAGCCGAGCTTCACCGAGATCACGCTCGACGTGCGGCCCGAAGAAGCGCCGAAGCACGTGGTCGGAGTCCGCTGAGCCGTCAGCACATCGATGTCGCGAACCCTTCAACTGACCGAACAACTGATCGCCGCCGCCTCGGTCACGCCGCGCGACGCCGGCTGCCAGCGCATGATGGCGCAACACCTGCAGGCCATCGGTTTCGAATGCGAGACCATGGCATTCGGCGACGGTGAACAGGCGGTCAGCAATCTGTGGGCGATTCGGCGTGGCCGTGATGCCGCGGCGCCAGTGCTCGCCTTCGCCGGTCACACCGATGTGGTGCCGACCGGTCCGCTCGACGCCTGGCACAGCGATCCGTTCGTGCCGACCCACCGCGACGGGCAGCTCTACGGCCGCGGCGCCGCCGACATGAAGACCTCGCTGGCCGCGATGGTTGTTGCCAGCGAGGAATTCGTCGCCGAACAACCGGCGCACGCCGGAACCATCGCCTTTCTGATCACCAGCGACGAAGAAGGCCCGGCGCTGGACGGCACAGTGCGGGTCTGCGAGAAACTCAAGCGGACCGGGCAGCGCATCGATGCCTGCATCGTCGGTGAACCGACGTCGGTCGACCGCATCGGCGACATGATCAAGAACGGTCGGCGCGGCTCGCTGTCGGGCCGCTTGCGAGTGGCGGGCCTGCAGGGTCACATCGCCTACCCGCACCTGGCGCGCAACCCGATCCATCTGGCAGCACCGGCATTGGCCGAGCTGGCCGCGGTGGTCTGGGACGAGGGCAACGACTACTTCCCGCCGACCTCGTGGCAGATCTCGAACATCCATGCCGGCACCGGTGCCGGCAACGTGATTCCCGGCGAGCTGGTCGTCGATTTCAATTTCCGCTTCAGCACGGCGTCGACCGCGGAAGGTTTGAAGACCGCGCTGCAGGCGGTGCTCGATCGCCATGGCCTGAGCACCGAGATCGCCTGGACGCTGGGCGGCGAACCCTTTCTGACACCGATCGGCGACCTGACCGAGGCACTGCGCCGGGCCATCACCGATGAAACCGGCCTCAGCGCCACGCTGTCGACCACCGGCGGCACCTCGGACGGCCGATTCATCGCCAAAATCTGCCCGCAGGTGGTCGAGTTCGGTCCGATCAATGCCAGCATCCACCAGATCGACGAACATGTCCGGGTCGCCGATATCGAGACCCTGAAAAATATCTACCGCAAGACACTCGAACAATTCGTTCGATAACCTCGCACGCCACTTGAATTTGTATTCTGTGGGAGCGCCTTCAGGCGCGATCCCCTCAACCCGACCCCCATGACCCTGATAGACCTGATCACCGAACAAGCCGCCCGCCTCAAACAGGCGGGCGTTTCATTTGGGCACGGCACGACCAATGCCTTCGACGAAGCCGCCTGGCTGATCCTGTGGTCGCTGGGGCTGGACCTCGACGCGCTCGAAGCCAAGGCCAAGGTCCGACCCGGCGACGACGAATGTGCAAAGGCGGTCGCACTGATCGACCGGCGTATCGAGACCCGTCTGCCGGCCGCCTACCTGACCCGCGAAGCCTGGCTGCAGAACGTGCCGTTCTATATTGACGAGCGCAGCATCGTCCCGCGCTCGTTCATCGCCGAATTGCTGGCCGATGGCGAGCAGACCGGCATCCTCGACGCCTGGTTGTCCGATCGCACGCACCGGGTGCTCGACTTGTGCACCGGCAATGGCAGCCTGGCGGTGATCGCGGCGCTGGCCTACCCAGAGATCGAGGTCGTCGCCGCCGACATCGACGACGGCGCATTGGAGGTGGCCAGAATCAATGTCGACCGGCATCAGATGGGCGCGCGGATTCAGGTGCTGAAATCCGACCTGTTCGACCAGATCGACGGACGCTTCGACCTGATCATCTGCAATCCACCCTACGTGAACAGCCACAGCATGTCGACACTGCCGGTCGAATACCGGCAAGAGCCCGCACGCGCGCTGGCGGGCGGCGACGATGGCATGGATCTGGTTCGCCGCATCATGGCCGACGCGGCAACCCATCTGTCCGACGAAGGCGTGCTGGTGCTGGAGATCGGCAACGAGCGCCGCTTTTTCGAAGCGGCTTTCCGGCGCCTGGAGGTGGCCTGGCTCGACACCAGCGCCGGCGCCGACCAGGTGCTGCTGGTGACACGCGATGCGCTGCAGCGCTGGACCAAGCCGCGGGAGGCTCGCGCATGATCACCATCAACGACGTGACCCTGCGCCGCGGCACCAAGGTCGTTCTCGATTCGACCAGCGTGACGCTGCAGCCCGGCGAAAAGATCGGCCTGGTAGGCCGCAACGGGGCCGGCAAATCCAGCCTGTTCGCGCTGATCACCGGCAAGCTGCAAAGCGATGGCGGCGATGTCTCGATGCCGCCGCGCTGGCTGATCGGCGAGGTGGCGCAGACCATGCCCGAAACCGATCAGCCCGCGACCGATTTTGTGCTCGAGGGCGATGTGCGCCTGATGCGCGCGCAGCAGGCGCTGCTCGATGCCGAGGCGGCCGACGACGGCCATGCAATGGCCGACGCGCACCACGAGATCAGCGAAGCCGGCGGCTTCGAGGCGCGGCCGCGAGCACAGGCCCTGTTGATGGGTCTGGGTTTCCTGGTCGACCAGCTCGACGAGCCGGTCAACAGCTTCTCGGGCGGCTGGCGGATGCGGCTGCAGCTGGCGCGTGCGCTGATGTGTCCGGCCGATCTGATGCTGCTCGACGAGCCGACCAACCACCTCGACCTGGACGCGCTGGTCTGGCTGGAGGCCTGGCTGAAACGCTACGAAGGCACGATGATCGTGATCAGCCACGATCGCGAATTTCTCGACGCGATCACGCAGGTCACGCTGCACCTCGACGAGACCAAGTTGATCCGCTACACCGGCAACTACACCGCGTTCGAGGAGATGCGCGCCGAGCGAATGCTGCAGGCGCAGGCCAGCTTCGAAAAGCAGCGTGAACGCATGGCGCACCTGCAGAAATTCATCGACCGCTTCAAGGCCAAGGCCAGCAAGGCCAAGCAGGCGCAGAGCCGGGTCAAGGCGCTGGCGCGGATGGAAAAACTCGGGCCGGTGTTGACCAGCGCCGATTTCCAGTTCGAGTTCCGCGAGCCGCTGAGCCTGCCGAATCCGATGCTGGCGTTTTCGATGATGTCGTGTGGTTATGCCGGCAAGGCGATCGTGCACGACATCAACCGCTCGGTGCTGGCCGGCCAGCGCATCGGCATCCTCGGCGCCAATGGCCAGGGCAAGTCGACCGTGGTCAAGACGATCGCGCACGAGATCCCGCTGGTGGCCGGCGAGGTGACCGAAGGCAAGGGCTTGTCGATCGGTTATTTCGCACAGCAGGAACTCGACGTGCTGCAACTCGACGACGGCCCGCTGATGCACATGGTGCGGCTGGCGCGCGATGTCGGGCCGGCCGGGCGCGAACAGGAGCTGCGTGATTTTCTGGGCTCGTTCCGATTCGTCGGCGAGATGGTCAACCAGTCGGTCGGCTCGTTGTCGGGCGGCGAGAAGGCCCGGCTGGTGCTGGCGATGCTGGTCTGGCAGCGCCCCAACCTGCTGCTGCTCGACGAGCCGACCAACCACCTCGACCTGACCACCCGCGAGGCGCTGAGCATGGCGCTGAACGAATTCGAAGGCACCGTGATGCTGGTCAGCCACGACCGGGCCTTGCTGCGCGAAGTGTGCGACGAGTTCTGGCTGGTCAGCGAGGGCACGATCAAGCCCTTCGACGGCGACCTCGACGACTACCAGCAATGGCTGCTCGACAACTCGCGCGAAATGGCCCGCCAGGCCCGCGATGCGAGCCGGGGCGGCGACAAGGCCGCTGCACGGCAGTCGAACAAACCGGCAGCGGCGAAGCCAGCGGCTCCCACGGCCGAATCGCGCAAGGAAGACCGCAAGGCCGCGGCCGATGCGCGCCAGCAACGGGTCGAGCAGCTGAAGCCGCTGCGCAAGGAGTTCAACCGGATCGACAACCGGCTCGGCGTGTTGCACTCTGAACGCGACAGCCTCGAATCGGCATTCACCGACGCCACCCGAACGCCGGAACAACTGGCCGAGGGCGGCCGGCGCCTGAAGTCCGTGGTCGAAGAAATCGACCGGCTCGAGAGCCGCTGGCTCGAGCTCAGCACCGAGATCGACAGCCTGAGCAGCGAAGCGGCGTGACAAGCGCCGGGGCCGACAGCGTTTCGAACAGGCCTTTTCCCGAACCGGCTGGCGATCCGAACGCGCACGCTGCATCATTGCTTTCCCACCACCCACAAAAGGATTGCTTGATGGCTCTCGAAAAAGTTGCATACACCGCCCACGCCACCTCGACCGGGGGCCGCGCCGGCACCAGCAAATCGTCGGATGGGGCGCTCGACGTCACGCTGACGACACCGAAGGAACTCGGCGGCGATGGCGCGCGCGGCACCAACCCGGAACAACTGTTCGCCGCCGGTTATTCGGCCTGCTTCATCGGTGCGATGAAACACGTCGCGGCGAGCAAGAAGATCAAGCTGCCAGACGATCTCTCGATCAAGGCGTCGGTCGGCATCGGTCCGATTCCGGCCGGCTTCGGCATCCAGGTGGCCATGGACATCACGATTCCCGGCATGGAGCGCAAGCAGGCGCAGGAGCTTGTCGACGCCGCGCACGGCGTCTGCCCGTACTCGAACGCGACCCGCGGCAACATCGACGTGACATTGAACGTCGTCTGAGAGTCTTCAAGGCCGCTGACACTGGTGCCGACACCGGCCCTCGATGTCAGGCGGCCGGTTGCGAGCGCCGCATCAACGCCAGCATGAGTTCGATCCGGGCCTGAACCGGCGTCAGGCTGCCCGCACCGGTCAGCGCCGGCAGCGCCCGACCGGCGACCGCGCTCTGCAGTCCATCCGAGTCGGCCCCCACCAACGCGCCGAAGGCGCAACGCGTCGCGCGCACGACCGCAACCCCCGCCTGGCCGGCGCGTTCGAGTGCCGCGGCCCATGCGCGGTGAACCGTGCCGTTTCCAGTGGCGGCGATCACGATGCCGCGCACGCCGCCGTCGATCAGCCCATCGATCAGCCGCGGGTCGGCGCCGGCATGGCTGGTGACGATCTCGACCCAGGGCCAGGCGGCCGCAGCGACGCCGAGTGCCAGGTGTCCTGCGTGCGGTCTGTCGCCCTCGGGCCAGCTACGAAACTGCCGCCAGCCCGCCTGCTCGACCACGCCGATCGTCCCGGCATCACCGCTGCCGAAAGCGTCGAGACGATACGGATGCAGCTTGCGCAGATCGGCCGCACCGATCACCTGCCCGGCCAGCACCGCGACCACACCACGCGCTCCCGGTACGCCGGCAACCGTCACCGCATCGAGCAGATTTTGTGGCCCGTCCGGGTGTAGCGCGGTGGCCGGCCGCATCGCCGCGGTCAGCACCACTGGCTTGGTGGCGTGCACGACACGGTGCAGGAAGTAGGCGGTTTCCTCCAGCGTATCGGTGCCATGGCTGATCACGACCGCACCCACATCGTCGCGCGCCAGGTGATGCACCACCCGCAGCGCGAGACGCTGCCAGGTCGCGTGATCCATGTCCTTGCTGTCGATCTGCGCCAGCTGTTCAGTCTCGATGGATTCGGCGTGGATGCCCGGCAAGCATTCGAGCAGCCTGGCAACCGACAGGCTGCCGGCCTGATAGGCGGTGTGGTCGGACGGGTCCGGCGAGTTGCCGGCAATCGTTCCCCCGGTGCCCAGCAAGACCAGTTTGCGTTCGATGTTTTGCATTTTTTCGAATACTGGATAAAAATACAGCCTGCCACGTCACGAGGAGTCACATGCTCGACGCACCCAAACTCACCGACCGCCAGCAGGAAATCTACAACCTGGTGCGCAGCACCATCGAGCGCACCGGTGCCCCACCGACCCGCGCTGAGATCGCCAGGGCACTCGGCTTCCGCTCGGCCAATGCGGCCGAAGAGCATCTGCAGGCGCTGGCGCGCAAAGGCGTGATTGAACTGGTGGGCGGTACTTCGCGCGGCATTCGTTTGCAGTCTGACACACTGCGCGCCGTTCACCAGCGCCGCCAGCAGCAGGCCAGCCTGCCGCTGCCGGGTATCGCACAGCTGATGCTGCCGCTGATCGGACGAGTCGCTGCCGGCAGCCCGATCCTCGCGCAGGAACACGTCGACCGCAGCTATCAGGTCGAATCCAGCCTGTTCAGCCAGCAACCCGACTATTTGCTGAAGGTGCGCGGCATGAGCATGCGCGACGCCGGTATTCTGGATGGCGATCTGCTGGCGGTGAAGCAGTCCCGCGAGGCCCGCAACGGCCAGATCGTCGTGGCCCGTCTGGGCGACGATGTCACCGTCAAGCGTTACCGGCGCAACCGGCAAGGCATCGAACTGCTGGCCGAAAACCCCGACTTCGAAACCATTCATGTTGCCGAAGGCGATCCGCAATTCGCGCTCGAAGGTCTGGCAGTCGGCCTGATCCGCAACGGCTCGTCGTTCTAGAGCGGGCCGCTCGGATGACGAAAACCATCACCCGGGCGGCAGCAGCCGGCAAGGCCCGCCATTCCGACGATTGCCAGCAACTCGAGCAGTTGCCGAACATCGGCCCCTCGCTGGCAGCGGACCTGCGCCTGATCGGCATCACGACGCCGCAGCAGCTGCGCGGTGCCGACGGGTTTCAGCTGTATCAGCAGCTGTGTCAGGCCACCGGGCACCGCCAGGATCCCTGCGTGCTGGATACCTTTCTCGCCATTACCGACTTCATGGCCGGTGCACCGGCAGCACCCTGGTGGCGCTATACGGCAGAGCGCAAGCTGCGATTCGGTCAGGTCTGACGGGCCATCCACAAACGGCTTGCAAGCACGCCGCCAGTTCGGTGGCTGTGTATCCGACGCGCAATCAGACCCTCTCCAGGGGGTCTTTTCGGCGCATTGCCCGAACCAGCAAATATCAACAATGCCCTCTCAAGGATCGATCGATCTTCGGGAGTGCAATCAATGGTCTGGTGGTGGGACATTTCTCGGCACAAGCGAGCCGGCAGCAGCCGGGCAGGCTTCGAGCCGACCGTCCCGAGCGCACCACCTTCCACCGGGTATCTGGACAGCGGCCGTTCGCGATACGAAGTCTGCCCGCCGGCTCTGCTCGATGACGACTTCGATTCACCGCGCGCTGGCGTGCGCTCGTTGATCCCGCCCCTGACGAGCATCCGCAATTGGTTCCAGACCGGCTGGTACTCGACCGAGCAGTCGAGCCAGCGGCCGTCGGTGGTGACGGTGGCGCACAGCCGCGCCGACCGCCAGCTCGCCGCGGCCCGCGCGTCGTTCGTCTCGGCGCTGGACGATGTCCATACCGAGGCCGCGGTGGAGTTGCGCAACCGGGCCCGGGGCGCACACACGCTGCGCGAGTTGTGGCATCTGCGCAATCCACTGTTCACCACCGTGTCGATCGGGCACTGCGAATCGGTCGCGCGCGAACGTCTGGGCAACCTGAACCTTCATTTCCCGATTCGAGAGCAGCGCAGCCTGGGTCGCGCGATGCCGCATCGCGCACCGAACGCGTCCGACCCGTCTCAAGCCTGATCGGGCCAACCAGGCCGCGCGTCAGCGAATGGGTTCAGTTCGGCCAGGGCATCCCCGGACCTCAGGGGTTCTCGCCACACCGTGTGACCACATGCAAATGCCTGGGTCACCGGGTGGCGACGCGGCGACCAAGGTGCACAATTGGGTTCGAATTCCTTTTCCTTTTCCAGTGCCCCTCTCTCGCCCGTCGGCATGGGGTACTTAGCGACCCGTGTACTGTGAACATCATCATCCTCGACGATTACCAGGACGCCGTCAGAAAGCTGCGTTGCGCCAGCAAGCTCGATCCCTTCGATGCCAAGGTCTTCACCAATACCGTGAAGGGCAACGGCCAGCTCGCTGTGCGGCTGCGCGATGCCGAGGTGCTGGTCCTGATTCGCGAACGCACCCAGTTTCCGCGTGCCCTGCTTGAGAAGCTGCCCCGTCTGCGCTTGATCTCCCAGACCGGCAAGGCCGGCTCGCACATCGATATCGAAGCCGCCACCCGACTCGGCATCGCGGTGGCCGAAGGTGTCAGCTCGCCTTACGCGACCGCCGAGCTGGCCTGGGCGCTGATCATGTCGGCGATGCGCCGCCTGCCGCAATATATCGGCAACCTGAAACACGGCGCCTGGCAACAGTCGGGGCTGAAGTCGGCCTCGATGCCGCCCAATTTCGGCATCGGCATGGTGCTGAGGGGCAAGACCCTTGGCGTCTGGGGCTACGGACGGATCGGCCAGATCGTCGCCGGCTACGGCAAGGCCTTCGGCATGCACGTCACCGTGTGGGGCAGCGAGGAATCGCGCGCCCGCGCCAAGGCCGATGGCCACATCGCCGCTCCCAGCTGCGAAGCCTTCTTCGAAGCCTGCGACGTGTTGTCGCTGCACCTGCGGCTGTCCGAACGCACACGCGGCCTGATCAAGCTCGAGCACCTCTCGCTGATGAAGCCGAACGGCCTGATCGTCAACACCTCGCGCGCCGAACTGATCGAGGAAGGCGCACTGGTTTCGGCACTGAACCGGGGGCGTCCCGGCATGGCCGCGGTCGATGTCTTCGAGACCGAACCGATTCTGCAGGGGCATCCGCTGCTGCGCATCGAAAACGCGGTCTGCACGCCACACATCGGATACGTCGAGCAGGACAACTACGAAACCTTCTTCGATGCCGCGTTCGACAACGTCATCAATTTCGTCAAGGGCGAGCCGACCAACATCGTCAATCCAGAAGCCCTGAAAGTGCATCGGGGATGACCGCGGCGCAAGCCGCTGCAGGGTCGCCCGGCGCCAGCGAGACACCATTCCTGGTGCGCCTGCCGGCCACGCGCCGGGCCTTGCTGTTCGGCAACTTCGCGATCGGCTGCGGCGTGATGGTGATTGCGGGCAGCCTGAACGACATCGTCCGATCGTTGCAGGTATCGGTGGCACTGGGCGGTCAGTTGATTGCGCTCAGCGCCGTGGTGATGTGCTTCGCCGCACCGCTGCTGGCGGGCTGGGTGTCGGGCTTCGATCGCCGCCGCCTGCTGAGCGCTGCGCTACTCTGGTTTGCGATCGGACACGCCGCGTCGGCACTGATGCCGAGTTACGCGACGTTGCTGCCGGTGCGCGTGCTGTCGGTGCTTGGCGCGGCCGTATTCACGCCGCAGGCCGCGGCGGCGGTCGCCTTCATGGCACCACCCGAACAACGTGGTCGGGCCATCACCTTCATCTTTCTGGGCTGGTCGGTCGCATCAGTGCTCGGCATGCCGATGGCGGCCTGGATCGGCGCGACGCTGGGCTGGCGCAGCGCCTTCGCGATGGTTGCGGTGTTGTCGTTTGGTGCAGCCCTCTGGGTGGCGCGCGCCATGCCCAACGGTGTCAAGCCGGCGGCCTTGTCTCTCGAAGCCTGGAAAACCGTGTTTGCGCATCCGGTGCTGATGGCGATGGTCGCGGTCACCGCGCTGGGCGCTGCCGGCCAGTTCACGCTGCTGTCGTTTTTTGCACCGTATGCGGCCAATATCCTGCATGCCAGCCCGGCTCAACTGAGTGGCCTGTTTGCCTGGTTCGGCGCGCTGGGCATGGTCGGAACCATCCTGCTGGCGCGTTATGTCGACCAGATTGGTGCCGGTCGTGCAGCCACGCTGACGCTGGCCATGTCGGCGGTGACCCTGTTGTTGTGGCCGCTGGCCGATTCGGTGCTGGCGGCAGCGTTCCTGCTGCTTCCCTGGGGCCTTGCCTGCTTCGCGACCAATTCGGCTCAGCAGGCGCGGCTCAACGAAGCGGCCCCTGCCCTGGCTGCCGCCCTGCTCGCGCTGAACTCATCGGCCATCTACGCCGGCCAGGCGATCGGCGCGTCGAGTGGCGGCTGGTTGATTCTTCATGGCGGCTATCGCAACCTGAGCTGGTTCGCCCTGCTGTTCGTGCTGCTGGCGATCGCAACCAGCGTGTGGGTCAGCGCGCGATCCCGGTCACGCATCATTTGAGGCGCGCGCCAGGCCCTGAGTGCGCCTCAGGTCAGCGCTTGCGCAACCAGCCCGGGCAAGCCCGTCAGCTGACAGGCCACTTCGTGCGGCAGATCGTCGACGTAGGCGCTGGACGGCAGCTGCACCTCGACCCGCCCGTCGTTGCGCACCCGCAGACGCAGGCTGAGCGGCAGATCGGGCCGGGCATCTTCACCCGACATCAAGACCGGCGTGCCGCCGTCACGGGTCGCAAATACCAACACCGACTGGGCGATTGACAACGACACGGCCGCGACGCGCGGGTCCGCAGCCGGTCGGCCTGTTGGCGACCAGCACGCGAACACCGACAAGCCGTGTTGCGGCGCACAGGCCTGCAGACGCTGCAGGGTCTGCGCCATGTCGAATCGGCTGGTCTGCCAATGTCCCGCCCTGGGGTCGACATCATCGGCCCAGCTGGCTTTGATGCCCCCCAGTGCCAGCGAAATCACCGCGACGCAGCCACTCATCCAGTATCGAAGCTGTTTTTTCATCGCAAACGCTCCATGCCTTGATCAATGCGGTGATCGTGCACCGCGAAGATGAAGGCTTGGTGAAACGATGTAACGGCGCAGCGTGTCCGGATGTGATGGCCATGCACGGGAATCACCCCTGAAGGGGCTCCCACAGAATACCGGCCCGTCACTCTCTCTTGGCCAGGTGGCGATGCGGTCAGGCGGGCGCGCTGGTCAAGCGCGCAATGCTGGCAATTACCTTCGCTGCCGCAGAGCCTCGTAAAGGCAGATGCCCGACGCCACCGAGACATTCAGGCTGCCGACCGCGCCACGCATCGGCAGGTGCACCAGTTCGTCGCAATGTTTGGTCGTCAACGCGCGCATGCCGCTGCCTTCTGCGCCCAGCACCAGCGCCACCGGGCCGCTCAGGTCGACGTCGTAGAGAGACTGTTTGGCGTCTTCGGTGGTGCCGATGATGCGGATATCGCGCTCCTTCAGCTCACCGATCGTCCGCGCCAGGTTGGTGACCATGAAATACGGCACCGTATCGGCTGCGCCGCTGGCCACCTTGGAAACCGTGGCGTTGATGCCCACGGCATGGTCCTTCGGTGCAATCACCGCGTGCACGCCGGCGCCGTCGGCCACACGCAGACAGGCGCCCAGGTTGTGCGGATCGGTGATGCCGTCAAGCAGCAGCAACAGCGCCGGACCCTTGCCTTCGGCCTCGACCGCGTCGAGCGTATCGTCGAGCGAATGGCTGAGCGTGATCGCATCCACCCGCGCGACCACACCCTGGTGGCGGTGGTTGCCACACAGTTTCTGCAGCCGGTCTTCATCGCTCTCGATCAACTTGACGTCGGCCTCGCGAGCGCGCTCGAGAAACTGGCGCATGCGCTGGTCGTGCCGGCTGGTAGCGAAATGAACTTCTCGCACCGATTGCGGCGCGCTTTTCAAGCGCACGGTGACGGCGTGGAAACCGAAGAGGATCTTGGCGCTCATGTCGTCAGGGGGATGGAGGGGTTATTGAGGCGGTCGGAGAAGCGCGGCTGAAGCCGCTCCTACGGAAGAAATCGGAACCGAGCGGTGTCTTGTAGGAGCGGCTTCAGCCGCGATTCCCCCACCGCCTCTGCACCTTTCACGCTCGCACGCAATCGACGTAATAACGCCTGACGCCGTCGAGATCCTCGCTCTCGACCAGCCCATGCACATCGGTATCGAAGCCCGGGAAAGCGGTGTTGAATTCGCGCGTGAATCGCAGGTAGTCGACGATTTTCTTGTTGAAGCGTTCACCCGGGATCAACAGCGGGATGCCGGGCGGATACGGTGTCAGCAGCGAGGTCGTGATGCGCCCTTCGAGCTGATCGATCTCGACCCGGTCGGTCTGGCGGTGCGCGATGTAGGCATAGGCATCGGTCGGTTTCATCGCCGGATCGAGGTTCGACAGATACATGTCGGTGGTCAACCGCGCGATGTCGCCCTTGGCATACATCGCGTGGATGCTCTGGCTCAGGTCGCGCAGGCCCATGCGCTCGTAGCGCGGATGTTGCGCCACGAACTCGGGCAGGATGCGCCACATCGGCACGTTGCGGTCGTAGTCGTCCTTGAACTGCTGCAGCGCAGTCAGCAGCGTATTCCAGCGGCCCTTGGTGATGCCGATCGTGAACATGATGAACAGCGAATACAAGCCGGTCTTCTCGACCACCACGCCGTGCTCGGCCAGAAACTTGGTGACGATCGAGGCCGGGATGCCGGTAGCGGCAAACTTGCCCGAGACATCGAGGCCCGGCGTCACCAGCGTGGTCTTGATCGGATCGAGCAGGTTGAAACCTTCGGCCAGATCGCCGAAGCCGTGCCACTTCTCGCCGGCCTTCAGCACCCAGTCGCTGCTCTTGCCGATGCCTTCGGACGCCAGCTTCTCGGGGCCCCAGACCTTGAAGAACCAGTCCTTCTTGCCGTAGTCCTTCTCGACCTTGCGCATCGCGCGGCGGAAATCCATCGCCTCGGAAATGCTCTCCTCGACCAGCGCCGGCCCGCCCGGCGCCTCCATCATCGCCGCCGCCACGTCGCAGCTCGCGATGATCGCGTATTGCGGCGAGGTGCTGGTGTGCATCAGATACGCCTCGTTGAACAGGTGGCGATCGAGCTTGCGGGTCTGCGAGTCCTGCACCAGCACCTGCGACGCCTGGCTGATGCCGGCCAGCAGCTTGTGGGTCGACTGCGTGGCAAACACCAGCTGGTCCTTCGGGCGCGGGCGGTTCTTGCCCATCGCGTGGTAGCAGCCGTAGAACTTGTGGAAGGCCGCGTGGGGCAGCCAGGCTTCGTCGAAATGCAGCGTATCGATGTAGCCGTCGAGCGAGTGCTTGATGGTTTCGGTGTTGTAGAGCACGCCGTCGTAGGTGCTCTGCGTCAATGTCAGGATGCGCGGCTTGACTTTTTTCGGGTCGACGCCCTTCAGCAGCGGATTGGCGGCGATCTTCTTCTCGATCGCCTCGCGCGTGAATTCGCTGTCCGGAATCGGTCCGATGATGCCGTAGTGGTTGCGCGTCGGGCGCAGGAAAACCGGTACCGCGCCGGTCATGATGATCGCGTGCAGGATCGACTTGTGGCAGTTGCGGTCCACCACCACCACGTCGCCCGGCGCCACCGTGTGGTGCCACACCATCTTGTTGCTGGTGCTGGTGCCGTTGGTGACGAAGAAGCAATGGTCGGCATTGAAGATGCGCGCTGCATTGCGCTCGCTCTGCGCCACCGGGCCGGTGTGATCGAGCAACTGGCCGAGTTCCTCGACCGAATTGCAGACGTCGGCGCGCAGCATGTTCTCGCCGAAGAACTGGTGGAACATCTGCCCGACCGGGCTTTTCAGAAAGGCGACACCGCCGCTGTGGCCCGGGCAATGCCAGGAATACGAGCCGTCCTGCGCATAGTCCATCAGC
>JANNNE010000104.1:0-9992 GCA_031398385.1 Ideonella sp. | reverse complement strand
GTCGGCCAGCTTGGCCAGGCGGCGCGCGATCTCGGTCTTGCCGACGCCGGTCGGGCCGATCATCAGGATGTTCTTCGGCGTGATCTCGGCGCGCAGCGCCGGATCGACCTGCTGTCGGCGCCAGCGGTTGCGCATCGCAATTGCCACCGCCCGCTTGGCGTCCTTCTGGCCGACGATGTGGCGGTCGAGTTCGGAGACGATCTCCTGGGGGGTCATCGCGCTCACTCAAGGACCTCGATGATGTGGTTCTGATTGGTGTAGATGCACAGGTCGCCGGCGATCGTCAGCGACTGCTTGATGATCTCCTGCGGCGTCATCTCGGTGTGCAACAGCAAGGCGCGCGCCGCAGCCTGCGCATAAGCGCCGCCAGAGCCGATCGAGATCAGGCCGAGTTCGGGTTCGAGCACGTCGCCATTGCCGGTGATGATCAGCGAGGCCTCGCGGTCGGCCACCGCCAGCATTGCCTCCAGGCGACGCAACACCCGATCGGTGCGCCAGTCCTTGGTCAGCTCGATGGCGGCACGAACCAGCTGGCCCTGATGCTTCTCGAGCTTGGCCTCGAAGCGTTCGAACAGCGTAAACGCATCGGCGGTGGCGCCGGCGAAACCGGCCAGGACCTTGTCGTGGTGCAGTTTGCGCACCTTGCGCGCGCTCGACTTGACGACGATGTTGCCGAGCGTGACCTGCCCGTCACCGCCGAGCGCGACGCTCGATCCGCGGCGCACGCTGACGATGGTTGTGCCGTGAAATTGTTCCATGCTGCCGATGTGGGGACGAAGCACGCCGTTTCAAACGGTCCTGACCTTCACGGTCGCATAGGCGTCGATGCCGATGGCACTGAAGAACCGCGCCACCAGTCGATTCGTGTCGACGAAGCGCACCACACGCTCGCTGCGGTTGTGCGCCAGTACCCAGTTCAGAATCTCGCCGCTGGCCATGAAATCGACCCTCAGCAGCTTGAGGCACGACAGCTCGATCAGTTTCGCCTCGCCGATTTCCGAATCGAGCCGGCGCAACACGGCTTCGACATCGCCGACCATCTGGCCGGCCAGTTCCAGACTCACCATCTGCACCAGACCCGGCTCTTCGAGCAATTCCGATTCAACGAACGAGGTACTGGCCTCGCCGATAAGGGTGGTGACCTTGGAGCGCACGCCGACCGGCCCGCTGATGCGCACGTGGCAGGCGCTCGGCTCCCACGATGGCGGCGAGATCTCATAGGTCACGCAGTAGTCGATCGCGACCTCGTCGAATACCGTGGCGCGGTTGACAAGCCGGAGCAACAGCAGCCGCAGTTGCCACCAGCGCTGATCAACCGTTCGCATGCCGACCGGCGTGGCCGCAGCCAGCATGTTCAGCAGAATCTCGCCACCGATCCAGCGCATCTCGAGCTCGCGTGGCGCCCATTGACGGGCCAGATCGAGCAGCGGCCCGATCGAATCGTCGTCGACCTGCTGCAGCGCGGTCCAGTCGAAGATCCACGGCAGCGCGGCCATCTGCACCCGGGCGCGCAGGCCGTCGACCGCCGCGGCGTCGAGTTCCGGCGCGCAAGACCAGGTGACCTGATCGCTCGACGGCGCCGCCTGCGGCCGCATCGCGGCCGCCGCCTCGGCAATCATCTTCGGCACCGAGAACCAATGGGGCGCGGATTGGCCGAAACGCTCGGAATACTCGGCGGCCAGCGCCTCGAACTGGGCCTGCTGGCCGGTCCCGCGATAGAGATCGAAGACCACCATCCAGGTGTCGCCGTGCTGACGCCTCGATCCGCCGCGGTCGATCAGCGCAAGCAGTGACGCTTCGGCCGCAGCGCTGTCGCCGTTCGCATATGAGATCACCGCCTCGTCGAGTTCGGGATCGTGTCCGACCTCGGTCACCTCGACCGCCGCCGGCGCGCCCGCAGCCCGGAACATCGGCATGTCGAAACCGGAATTCGGGGGTCTGGATGGCTCCGACGCGACCACCCGTTGCGCCGCCGGCCGCGTAGGCGCAACGGTGTCCCCTGCCGGATCGTCAAGCTGCGCCGAATCGATGATCGTATCGGCCATGCTGCGTTCGAGCACGCCCATGCCGGTAGGCGGACGCGCTGCCGGCAAGTCCGTCAGCTTCGCCGAAATCGACGATCGACGCGACGCCAGCGGCGGCGCATGCGTCGACATCTGCTGCTCGATCTCGTCGATGCGCCCCTTCATGTCGGGGTGCGCCGACAATTCGGACTCGTCGGCCCGGGTCTGGGTGTCGGCCATCCCGGAGGAGCTGCCCAGCGCGGCCAGCTGCTCGGGCGTCAACCCCTCGCGGCGCAGTTTGCGCAGCAGATCGAGTTCACGCTTGCGGACGAAATCATTGCGCCGCTTGCGCTCGATCATGGCCTTCAATTCGCTCTTGGCGAATTCGCTCTCACGGCCTTCCTCGTCGTCGGGCGGAACCGAATCCTCGGCGTCGCCGCGCGGATTGACGACAAAGTTCACGACCTTGCGGAAGAAACTCCGGGTGTCTTTGCCGTCGCTCATGGAGTCGGATTGCCGATCAGCGAATGGCCGATGGCGCGATCAATCTCCGAACATCTTCTGTTTCAGTTCGCGCCGCTGCTGCGCTTCGAGCGAAAGGGTAGCGGTCGGCCGGGCAATCAGACGCCCCAGGCCAATCGGCTCACCGGTCTCGTCGCAGAAACCGTAGTCACCTGCCTCGATGCGGGCCAGCGATTGCGAGATCTTCTTCAGCAGCTTGCGCTCGCGGTCGCGGGTACGCAATTCCAGCGCATGCTCTTCCTCGATCGTCGCGCGGTCGGCCGGATCGGGAACGATCGACGTATCTTCACGCAGGTGCTCGGTGGTCTCGCCGGCATTCGACAGCAGATCGTCCTTCAGGGTCTGCAAGCGGGCCCTGAAAAAATCGAGCTGCTTGTCGTTCATGTATTCGCTCTCGGGCATCGCGAGCAGTTCCGGCTCGGTCAGCTCGCGACCGGCCTTGCCTTTCCAGGCGTTGACCAGCTTCGGATCGGCCTTCTGCGGGCTTTTCGTGATGTCGATCATCAACTGGTTCATCTGCCGGGTCGGCGGACGCGGCGGCGCGAAGCGGTCGGCAAACCGCGATGTCGGCGGCGGAATCGGCGCAGCGGCGGGCGCCGGCATGCTCGCCGCACGGCCTTTGGCGCCACGCGGCTTCGGTGCCGGCGTCGCTTCGACGGACGGTGTCGGGCGTTTGCCAGGGGCGACATCGACGCTGCTTTCCGTCGTTGCTTTTGGTTCAGGCACTGGTTTCGCCATGGTCTTGCTCACGAGATCCTCCTCATTGCCGCGGGGCCATCAAAACACTGCGCGCCAACCGGCAATTGCCGCTGGCGGCGGTTTGAAGCGCCGCGGATTGTAGCCACGATGCACCGGATCGGCCGCTATCGACGCAAACCCTTACCCGGCGGCCGTTGCCGAAGCCGCTCAGCCCTGGCATTGCTCCAGCCCCTGCAGGAATACATCACGCGGCAGATCGATGCCGATGAACACCATCTTGCTGGTCTTTTTCTCGCCCGGCGCCCACTTCGGACCCAGGTCACTGCCCATCAACTGGTGAACGCCCTGGAAGATCACCTTGCGGTCGCTGCCCTTCAGATTCAGCACGCCTTTGTAGCGCAGCATCTTCGGGCCGTAGACCTGCACGATAGCGCCCAGGAAATCCTCCAGCTTGGCCGGATTCAGCGCCTTGTCCGAACGGAAGACGAATGATTTGACATCGTCGTCGTGGGCGTGGTGGTGCGGATGGTCGCAGGCTTCGCCGGGTGCGTGGTCGTGGTTTTCATGGCCGTGATCGTGTCCATGGTGGCCGTGGTCATGGCCGTGATCGTCGGCTTTCAGAAATTCGGGGTCGATATCGAGCTTGGCATTGAGGTTGAATCCCTTCAGATCGAAGACGTCGGACAACGGCACCTCACCGAAATTGACGCGCTGGATCGGCGCCCGCGGGTTCATTTGCTTGACACGGTGGATCAGCGAGTCGACCGTCGCGCCATCGACCAGATCGGTCTTGCTGACGAAGATCTGGTCGGCAAACCCGATCTGCCGACGTGCCTCCTGACGGTCGTCGAGCTGCTGATCACCATGTTTCGCGTCGACCAGGGTCAGGATCGAGTCGAGCAGATAACTCTCGGCAATCTCGTCGTCCATAAAGAAGGTCTGAGCCACCGGGCCCGGATCGGCCAGACCGGTGGTTTCGATCACGACGCGGTCGAAATCGAGCTCGCCCTTGCGCTTCTTCTCGGCCAGATCGGCGAGCGTGGTACGCAGGTCCTCGCGGATCGAGCAGCAGACGCAGCCGTTGTTCAGCTGGATGATCTGCTCGCTGCTGTCGCGGACCAGAATTTCGTTGTCGATGTTTTCGTCGCCGAATTCGTTCTCGATGACGGCGATCTTCTGGCCGTGAGCCTCGGTCAGGACGCGTTTGAGCAGGGTGGTCTTGCCGCTGCCGAGAAAGCCGGTCAGGATGGTGGCAGGGATGAGTGCCATGAAAAATCCTCTTTAATAATGGAGTGCCGCAGAGCCGTAAGCGCGTCGTAGCACCAAACAGGTGCACATTTTCAGCCCGGCCAACCCCACAAGCTAGCACATCTGTCAAGCGCGGATTCATCGGCATCGGTTACCCTTGCCGAAGATCAACTTTCGCCCAGTGCGATGTCCGACCCACACCCTAGTCGCTCCAGCGGGGGCCGCTTGGCCGCCAAGACCGTTCACGGAGACAGCCGAAACCTGTTTCAGCGCCTGATCGAATTCATGTCCCCCGGACCGGATTCGCGGGACGAATTGATGGAAACGCTGGCCGACGCCGAAAATCGGGAGCTGATCGCCCCCGAGTCGCGAATGATGCTCGAAGGCGTGCTGCGCATGGCCGACATGACGGCTGGCGACGTGATGGTGGCCACGCCCCACATGGACATGCTGGAGATCAACGCCGGCTACGACGCTCTGCTGTACATGGTGATCGACACCGCGCACTCGCGCTTTCCGGTCTACGAGAACGCACGCGACAACATCATCGGCATCCTGATGGCCAAGGATCTGCTGAAACTTCAGCGATCGCCGGAGCTGAACCTGCGCACGCTGCTGAGGCCGGCGGTATTCGTTCCCGAATCGAAGGGCCTGAACGAGTTGCTGCGCGATTTCCGCGCCAACCGAAGCCACCTCGCGATCGTCATCGACGAGTTCGGCAGCACCGCCGGGCTGATCACGATCGAGGACGTGCTGGAAGAGATCGTCGGCGAGATCGAGGACGAATTCGACGACAAGGACGGTGAATCCGACATCTACACGCTGGCCGACGGCAGCCAGCGGGTGGCCGGCGATGCCGATATTTCGGCGGTCAACGAGGCGTTCGGCGTCGAGTTGCCGACCGGCGATTTCGAGACCATCGGCGGCTTGGTGGCGCATGAATTCGGTCGGGTACCGCGGCGTGGCGAAACCGTCACTCTGGGCCGCCTGATGTTCAACGTGATGCTGACACGCGGCGGCGCGATCCGCTGGTTTCGCGTCACACGCAGCTCCGAAACCGGCGCTACCGACCACGAAGCAGCCGGATGAATCTCGCGCAGCGGCAGCAACCAGCGCCGAGCTGGTGGCAGGAGCTGTTGTTCATGGGGGCCGTCGGGGCCTGCCACACCCTGGCCTATGTCGACACCCAGGCCTGGTGGCTGCAGCCGGCTGCGCTGGCGCTGCTGTTGTGGCGGGTGCGGCTGGCGACGTCGCAGCGCGCTGCGGCGCTGGGCCTGGTGTTCTGCACCGCCTGGCTGTGCGCCGGCACCTGGTGGCTGTTCATCAGCCTGCACCGTTATGGCGGGCTGCCGGCCTGGATGGCAGTCGCCGCGATCCTGGCGCTGAACTCACTGCTCTCGTTGTATCTGGCCGCGGCGATGGCCGCCTTCGTGCGCTGGCGCAGCGGGCGGCCGGCCGCGGATGCCTTGCTGTTCGCGGCTGTTTTCCTGCTCGCCGAGCTGGCGCGCGGCGTGATCTTCACCGGCTTCACCTGGGTCGCGGCCGGCTACGCCCATGTCGACAGTCCGCTGGCCCGGCTGGCGCCGCTGGTCGGCGCCTACGGCATCGGTGCGGCAGCAGCGGGGCTGACCGCCTGGGCAACCCTCGGCGCCCTGGCCGGCGGCCGCCATCGCTGGCGTCCGGCTCTGCTGAGCGGCGCCGTTGTCGGCCTGCTTTGGCTGAGCCCGGCGCCCGAATTCAGTCGACCGACCGGCACGCTCAACGTGGTGCTGCTGCAAGGCAACGTCCCACAGGACGAGAAGTTCGATCCGGCCATCATGGGTGCGGCCATCGATTGGCATGTACGCGAACTGCTGGCGGCACGCGGTGACGAGACCGATCTGGTGATTGCCCCCGAAACCGCACTGGTGCTGCTGCCGTCCGAGATGCCGCCGGGTTTCTGGGACTCGCTGCAAGCGGCATTCTCAAAGGGACGAACCCACGCCCTGACCGGTGTACCGATGGGTGACGAGCGCACCGGCTATACCAATTCGGCGGTCGGGCTGGTTCCGGGCAAACCGGCCGGCGATCCGGTCTACCGCTATGACAAGCACCATTTGGTGCCGTTCGGCGAATTCGTGCCGCCGGGGTTTCGCTGGTTCACCCGCATGATGAACATCCCGCTTGGCGATTTCAACCGCGGGCCGCTGAACGCGCCGTCGCTGGCGGTGGCTGGCGAACGCGTCGCGCCGAACATCTGCTACGAAGACCTGTTTGGCGAGGAGCTGGCGGCGCGCTTCACCGACCCGGCCCAGGCGCCGACGATTCTGGCCAATATCAGCAACATCGGCTGGTTCGGCGACACCATCGCGGTCGAGCAGCACCTGCAGATCTCGCGCCTGCGTTCGCTCGAACTGCAGCGTCCGATGCTGCGCGCCACCAATACCGGCGCCACCGTCGCGATCGATTTCCGGGGCCGCGTGGTGCGCGCGGCGACGCCCTACCGCAAGGTGGTGCTCAAGGCCACGGTCGAGGGCCGCGCCGGGCTGACGCCATTTGCCTGGTGGGCGGGTCATCTCGGCTTGTGGCCGCTGGCCCTGTCGGCGGCAGCCGTCGTCGGGTGGGCGATCCGCCGATCGCGTCGGGCGAGGAGCGCCGCCCTAGAATCATCCTCCGGTGCCGCATCGGACAACGACCGACCAACCAGCGCAACGTGAAGCGCTGAACCGACGCGTCCAGCGGCGCATTTCCAGTCGACATCGATCCTGAAGCCAAGCCGATGCTCAGTTTCCAGCAAATCATCCTGCGCCTGCAAGACTACTGGGCCCGCCAAGGTTGCGCCTTGCTGCAGCCCTATGACATGGAGGTGGGAGCCGGCACCAGCCACACCGCGACGTTTTTGCGCGCGATCGGCCCGGAGCCCTGGAAGGCCGCCTATGTGCAGCCGAGTCGGCGCCCGAAGGATGGGCGCTACGGCGAAAATCCGAACCGGTTGCAGCACTATTACCAGTACCAGGTGGTGTTGAAGCCGGCGCCGGCCGACATCCTCGACCTGTACCTCGGCTCCCTCGAGGCGCTCGGCTTCGACCTGCAGGCCAACGATGTCCGCTTCGTCGAGGACGACTGGGAAAATCCGACGCTCGGCTGCTGGGGTCTCGGCTGGGAAGTCTGGCTCAACGGCATGGAGGTGACCCAGTTCACCTATTTCCAGCAGGTCGGCGGCATCGACTGCAAGCCGATCACCGGCGAGATCACCTTTGGCCTGGAGCGACTGGCCATGTACCTGCAAGGCGTCGACAACGTCTACAACCTGGTCTGGACCGAAGGCGCTGCCCGATCCGGCAGCGGGCTGCCTGCAGACAGCGCGGCGGGCCGGCTGACTTATGGCGATGTCTACAGGCAGAACGAGGTCGAACAGTCGACCTACAACTTCGAACACAGCGATGTCGGCTTCCTGCTGACCGCCTTCGCCGCGCATGAGCGCCAGTCGACGAGCCTGATGACGCAGCAACTCGCGCTGCCTGCCTACGAGCAAATGCTGAAGGCCGCTCACAGCTTCAATCTGCTCGACGCGCGCGGCGCGATCAGCGTGACCGAGCGCGCCGCCTATATCGGCCGCATCCGCACGCTGGCGCGCGCGGTCGCGCAGAGCTACCTCGACAGCCGTGCGCGCCTGGGCTTCCCGATGGCGCCCAAGGATTGGGCCGACGAAGTGACGGCCCGCATCGAGCAGCAGGCGCAGAAGAAGGCGGCCTGAGCGAATCCATGACGACCAAGAATCTTCTCGTTGAACTGTTTGTCGAAGAATTGCCGCCGAAGGCATTGAAGATGCTCGGCGCGGCGTTTGCCAGCCTGTTGACCGACAGCCTGAAGGCACAGGGCCTGACGACCTCCATCAGCGAGGTCACTTCGTTTGCCTCGCCGCGCCGCCTGGCGATGCATTGCAGTGGCGTGTTGTCGGTGGCCGAAGACCGCGCGGTGGCTCACAAGCTGATGCCGGTGTCGATCGGGCTCGATGCCGCCGGCCAGCCGACCCAGGCGCTGCTGAAACGGCTGGCGGCGCTGGGCGCCGACGAATCGGTGGTACCGGCCCTGCGGCACCAGCTCGACGGCAAGGCCGAGTCGCTGTATTTCGACAACCAGGTGCGAGGCGTGCTGCTCTCCGATGGACTGCAGAAGGCCCTTGACGACGCAATCGCCAGGCTGCCGGTGCCCAAGCTGATGCAATACCAGCTCGCTGACGGCTGGAGCAGCGTCAATTTCGTGCGGCCGGTGCACGGCCTGGTGGCCCTGCACGGCGAGCAGGTGGTGGCGGTTTCGGCACTCGGCCTGCAGGCCGGCCGCGAAACCCGCGGCCATCGCTTCGAGGCGCTGATGGACCCGGTGGTGCTGCAACACGCCGATTACTACGCCGAGCAGCTCGCCAGCCAGGGCGCGGTGATCGCCAGCTTCGAGGCCCGGCGCGCCGAGATCGACCACGAGCTGCGGGCCGAAGCGAAACTGCTGGGACTGACTCCGATCGATGACGCCGCGCTGCTCGACGAGGTGACCGGGCTGGTCGAGCGCCCGAACGTGCTGCGCTGCCAGTTCGAGCCCGAATACCTGGCGGTGCCGCCCGAATGCCTGATCCTGACGATGAAGGCGAATCAGAAATATTTTCCCTTGCTCGACGTCGATGGTCAGCTGACGAATCATTTCCTGGTTGTCAGCAACATCACGCCGGCTGATGCGAGACGGGTCATCGAAGGCAACGAGCGCGTCGTCAGGCCGCGCCTGGCCGATGCCCGGTTCTTCTTCGACCAGGACCGCAAGAAGACGCTGGCCGAGCGCGTGCCGGCGCTCGACAAGGTGGTCTATCACGGCAAACTGGGCAGCCAGGGCGAGCGGGTGCAGCGGGTGCGGGCAATTGCCCGGGCAATCGGCCGGCAACTCGGCGGCGCCGTACTCGAGCAACAGGCCGACGACGCGGCACGCCTGGCCAAGGCCGACCTGCTGACCGACATGGTCGGCGAATTCCCCGAACTGCAAGGGATCATGGGTGGCTACTACGCGCGCCATGACGGCCTGAGCGAAGACATCGCATTGGCGATCGAAGACCATTACAAGCCACGCTTCGCCGGCGACGCGGTGCCGCGCAACCGGGTCGGTCTGGTAGTGGCGCTGGCCGACAAGATCGAGACGCTGGTCGGCCTGTTCGGCATCGGCCAGCTGCCGACCGGCGACAAGGATCCGTTCGCGTTGAGGCGCCATGCGCTGGGCGTGATCCGCATGCTGGTCGAGCAGGATCTGCCGCTGAGTCTTCATGACCTGATCCAGATCGGCGAACGCACGCTGCCCGCGCACGCTGCGGTACTCGATCAGCTGCTGGGCTTTTTCTACGATCGCTTTGCCGGCGCGCTACGCGACCAGGGTTTCAGCGCGCAGGAGATCGATGCCGTGCTGGCGCTGCGACCGACCCGACTCGCCGAGGTGCCACGCCGCCTGGCGGCCGTGCGCGCTTTCGCTGCGCTGCCGGAAGCACCAGCGCTGGCCGCGGCCAAC
>JANNNE010000099.1:0-103367 GCA_031398385.1 Ideonella sp. | reverse complement strand
TCGTCGAGAAACTCTCGCTTGCGCGTTCGTTTCGTCGTCAGGTTCAATCCCAGGTCGGCTTGCTTCATGTCCGATATTTTCCCAGGCAGCCCCGATTCAACCAAGCACATTCGGTCGGGATTTATGCAGACCTTCCCTAGGGCGATTCTTTCATGGGATCCATCATTTACAGCTTCTTGAACGAGAGCTTGCTGTTCGATCCGGGGTTGATTGACTCTCAATTCGATAGCATTTCTGACAATGCGTTGGAGGTCGAACTCCGCCGGTATCGCCAGCACTGCCTCACTCACTGGATTGTCCTCACGGAGGAGGTGGAGCCGGAGCTCGACTCTCTGCGGATCTACGGCGGATCCGGTCTCGACTCCGCATTTCTCAAGCAAGCAGCTTTCTACTTGGACACTGTGATTCTCGCCGATCCACTGTTCGAAATGACGGAACCGAAGCAACAGTTCACATCAGCATTCGCGTCGGTGTCCAATTTCCCTGAATCACAAAGGTTGGATCGAAAACAGATTGCTTCCGCGGCTCGCCAACTTCTTGAAAATCGTCCGCTGGTGGCTCAGGGATTCGTCAAATACTTTCCTACTTCGCATGCGATCGAGGCCCCGCAAGAATTGCCGTTGTACGCCTCCGAAAACGGCTTTGAAGACGTACTGCCTGAGCACCTTCTGTCCATTTACAAGGCGGCGGCCAAAGTGCGATCTGTCTTGCCGAGCCCAAGCGGGCTACTTGTTCAAAAGGGACTAGAAGTGGGTCGGCATATTCACATCGACTTCGATGCTGCTACGACGGGTCACGCCTACGGGTACAACCTGATGCAGCAGGAGATACTGGAGGTCGACCAAGCAAAGGGGGTATATCGGGCGTCGTTGCGGATGCCCGCCGAGCCTCCGTCACGGTCGCAGTTTGATGCATGGGTAGCGCAGTCCATCAATCGCTCGGCGATCAACCATTTGACCACGCTTGAAATGGATGTGCGTTGGTCAGCCCGATTTGGCGCGCAGCTTTTGACGCGATCACCGTTCGCAGCCTCGATCCTGAACACGAATAGCGCTTTGGCATCCAAGAACATTGTTGGCACTACGACCGAAGCCCTTCTGAATCTGAATTTGCCCTACTTCACGAACGTGACGATGGAGAGGTTGATGGCAGCGCGTGCAGATACTGAGGCCTTCGCAAGGTTCCGCCGCCTGCTTGAAAAGCAATTTCGCGAGATCCGGCTTGAAGATGACCCGCACAAGCGAGCAATCAAGACCGAGAACGCCATGCACGAGCTCATAGAGATTCAGAGATCGGAAGTCGACAGCGCAATCCGGCGCCTCAAGCGCAAGGCATTACTGAGCGGCCTAAGCACAGGCGTAAGCCTTCTTGCCGCTGTTCCTACCTCCGGATTTAGCCTGCTTGGTGCAATCTACGCGGCGTTCAGCGGACATCGGACTTATGAAGAATACAAGTTGGCGGCAAAGGAGAATCCTGCCTATTTTCTCTGGAAGGCTGGTAAGCGGTAGATAGGCGTTACCTCGGCTCGGACAGATCGCAGTGTGAAAGCTATCCATGCCAGAAGACTTTACATCGATCAACCATTACGTGCCCCAGTGGTATCAACAACGCTTCATTGCAGACAACTGTAAAGAGCGCAAGTACCACTATCTGGACCTGCAACCTGAGCGGGTACAGCATTCCGGCGGCGGTTTCCACGTCCGAAACGAACGGCGCTTTCTGGGGCCAATCGGGTGCTTTGCACAACAACATCTGTACACAGTCTTCTTTGGCGCCGACGCGACCGATGTAATCGAGAAAAAGTTCTTCGGCAGAATCGACAGCGCCGGCGCGGTCGCGCTTGACCTATTCCGCGACTACAACTGGACCGAAACGGAGCAGCACACGCTCCACGATTTCATCGACTTCGTTGGCGCGCAGAAATTGCGCACGCCGAAAGGGCTGGACTTCTTGAAACACGTGGCAAGGGGCGTCACGCATCACCGCGCTCTGCTTTTTATGCAGCAGTTGCATCAGGTCTACGTGACTATGTGGATGGAGGCAGTTTGGGAGATTCTGAGTTGCGATGAGTCCCCCACCAAGTTCATCGTCACCGATCACCCAGTCGCGACCTACAACAAGGGGCTGTTTCCCTTGTCAAAAGCCTGCACATATCCGCTCGACGCCCCGATCGAATGCGTGGGGACTCATACGATCTTCCCGCTCAGCCTCGACCGTTGCCTCGTGATGACCAATCTGGGCTTCGTCCGCGACCCGAACGCTAATCCCGCCCGGCGAAGGGTGAACGCACGCGCATATGAGAACACCGTCTTCGACCTTCGCTCTGTCCAAACCGGGCGTCAAATTTGCGAACGTGAGGTTCAAGCGATCAACTACATCCTCAAGTGCCGCGCCAAGCGGTTCGTAGCGGCGGCGGAGAAAGATTGGCTTTATCCGGAACGGCAGTTCCAACGGACAATGTGGAACAAGCTGGGCGACCGATTTTTCCTTATGCCTGATCCACGAAAGATGCACTTTTACGAGGACACCTATATGGGGTTCACGAGCGGGGCATCACTGGCCGTCGATGAGTATGGGCGTCCACCAAATTCCAAGGACTCGGCAGTTCTTGCTCTGAGAGAAAAAGAGCGAAACACCTTTCGCAAGCATCAACAGCTTTGGGAGGACAAGTTTGGCAAGCTGTCGCGCGAAGAACTGCAAACCATCTGGTTTGGTGGCGAAGTACCAATCGAATGATGAGAAGAGCCACGGGGTGCTTCCTGCCAGGATGCTGTTCGCCAAGCTGCTGGAGGAATGTTGGCAAATGCAAGAGGCTGTTCGAGCCTTTCATGAATGCGAGCGGCAAGTGTCGCGGCACACTTCTGGGGGCATATTTGGGGGCATCAGTAGGATTGCGAACTGGCCAGACCTGTTTGTAATCAATAGCTTGCGTGCGAGATAAAGACTCTGCACCGCCACCAGAACAAGCTCCACAAGAGACCGCAAAAAACCAAAAGCCCCAGGTAAATCAACGACCTGGGGCTTTTTCGTTTCCGCGGGATGGGCCTGCTGGGTCAGTTTGCAATCGGCGGAGCCGTCCACGGCGGGTCAATCTAGCATCGGCGCACACACCTTGCTCTCAAGTCTCAGCCGACAGCATGAGCTGCTTGGGCTGGGGTCTTGCCATCCAACAGCATCCGCCCGGCTCGCAAGCGCCGCCGCACTGATTCGTCCAATCGCTTTGCCACCATGCGTTGCACCAATACTGGTCAAGTATCGATGTAACGCACCAGTGGCTCAACCGTGGTCGTGATTTAGGGAAAGATCAACAGGGGTGGGTCGAACCCAGACCCGGGTATGGGGCGACGCCCACCCGCCGATCGGTGTCGCCAACCTCTGCCACTCCTAGCATCAGAGTCGAGTGGAGGCGCTGCCTCCGTGGCGTGACCCCACCCCAACTCCGGAGCCCCCATGAATGCCAATCGAGACAGGCCGCCCTTCTTTGTTTTCCTCGTGCTATTCGCCTGCATGATCGCTGTCGCGCTCGGCCTCGCGGCACTGGACTCGCCGCCGCAGGGACGCCCCGCAGCGGCAGCGAACGAGGGTCAGCATTTGCCCGCTGAGGGCGGCGATCATGTCACCGCATCGGCCGACCCGCCCGTCGACTCCGATCGCCGCTGACTGCGCTACCAACACCGCGCGGTCGGACCACCAGCCTGCGGCGCCCCTGGTTGCGTAAGATCGCGGCCATTCGCCCGCTTCCGGGCGCGCGGCATTGCACGGGAGAACGACATGGATCAATGGCGGGGTCTGTTGGAGGCTGCCGGCGAACGACTGGGACCTTACGCACCACGCGTGCTCGGCGGTCTTGCCATCCTGCTGCTGGCCTGGCTGTTTGCCTGGCTGGTGCGCTCGGCGGTGCTGCGCCTGGCGGCCTCGCGCGGTCTCGACGTACGGCTGCAGACACCCGGCCTGGGGGCGCTGCTCGCCAGCATCGGGTCGGCCCTGGTCTGGCTGTTCGCGCTGCCGGCGCTGCTCGATTCCTTCGGCCTGCAAGGCCTGCTGGCGCCGGTCAATGCGATGATGGCTCGCCTGCTCGGCATATTGCCCGCCTTTCTCGGCGCCGCCGCGATCTTCGGCATCGGCTTGCTTGCCGCCAGGATCATCAGCCAGATCGTCAGCGGATTGCTGACGGCCGCAGGCTCCGAACGGCTGGCCGAGCGCATCGGCCTGAATACGGCACTCGGCGAGAAGACACTGGCCGGGACGGTCGGATCGGTGGTATTCGCGCTGATCCTGCTGCCCACGCTCACCGCGGCGCTGCAGACGCTCGGACTGGACATCATCGCCGCACCGGTCGGCCACCTGCTCGACCAGATCTTCGAGCTGATTCCCAAGCTGATCGCCGCGGCCGTGATCGTCACTATCGGCGCCGTGCTCGGCCGGCTGCTGGCCGGCCTGGTGAGCGCGCTGCTCACCGGCGTCGGCCTGAACAAGCTGCCCGAACGGCTGGGCATGGCGCCCGACCTGCGCGTCGGCGGCCGCACCATGGCCGAGTTGGCCGGCGGCGTGGTGATGGCGACCGCCTTGCTGTTGGCCATCATGCAGGCCTGCGAGGTGCTCGGATTCACCGCGCTGACCGAGGCGGTGGCAATGCTCGGCAGTGTGCTCGCGCGGCTGCTGGTGGCGCTGATCGTCATCGCGGTCGGCCTTTGGCTAGGCACGGTCGCGTCACGTGTCATTGCGGCCTCGGCGGTGGCCAATGCGGCGCTGCTCGGGCGGTTGGTGCGCGGTGCCATCCTGTTCTTCACCGTCGCGCTTGCACTGCGCCAGGCCGGACTGCCGGCCGATATCGTCACCATCGCGTTCGGCGCGGTCATCATCGGGGCGGCGCTGGCCGTGGCGATTGCGGTCGGCAACGGTGGCCGCGAGGTCGCGGCGCGGCTGCTCGAGAAGGCTGCCGCATCGTTCGAGGGCAAGCGGGACATCGGCGATGGCGGCACCGGCTGAGCCGTTGCGCGATGCGCCGCCCTCGCAATGGGGCCAGGCCGGCGACCCGTCGCACCGGCCCGCTTCCGGACCTGCCGGTTCGGACCGACCCGGCCTGCCAGGGCGGCTGCGCGATCGATTCGACGCGATGGGCCTGCCGTGGCAGGTCGGCTGGGCCGGCGCCGGCTGCGCGCTGATCGCCGCGATCGTCACCTGGACGAACGGCAGCCAACAGTGGCCGTCGACGCTCGCGATCGCCGCTGCCGCACTGGCGGCCTCGGCCGCCGGCGTGCTGCTCGCGCGCAGGACACAGCTGGCATTGCAAGGCGTCGGCGCGGCGGCGCGGACGCTCGCTCGCGACGATGCGCCCGACGACCGCCAGATGCCGTTCGACCAGTCGAGCCGCGAGTTGCGCCAAACCACTCACCAGTTGCACCGCATGGTGGAGGCCGCGCGCCGCCGCGAACGGGCGCTGCTGGCGCGCAATGCTGCCCTGTCCGGCCAGCTCGCCAACCGGACCCACGAACTGACGACGCTGCAAGACCTGTCGATCGGGCTGGCGACCAAGTCCGACCTGCACGAACTGGTCGAGGAGGCGCTCGGCGCGCTCGAGCAGACGATGGACTACGCGAGCGCATCGGTCTGGTCGCGTGGCGATCGGCAGGCCGGCGCGCAGGTCTCGCTGCTAGGCTACCGGGTCGGCGCGGGAATCGGCGACGACGCGAGCGAAGACCTCATCGGCATGCGCCTGTCACGCGCAAACCTGCAGCGCTACGAGCAGATCGAAGCCGCCGCGGAGCCGATCATTGAGAACCAGGCTCGCCAGAGCCTGCTGTCGTGGCTGTGGGCCAAGGTGATCGACGATGCACCGTCTTCGGCGCTTTACAGTGCCAGTCGCTCGTGGATGGCGGTACCACTGAAATCGCGTTCGCAGGTGCTCGGGGTGCTGCGGGTCGATCACCACGAGACCGACTATTTTGACGCCGAGCGTGCGCGCCTGCTGCTGGCGGTGAGCAGCCAGACGGCGCTGGCGATGCGTCATACCCAATTGCTGGCCGAGCAACGCGAGACCGCGGTGATCAGCGAGCGAAACCGCATCGCGCGCGATCTGCACGATGCAGTCTCGCAGACCCTGTTTGCCGCCAACGTGACCGCCGGCGCGCTGGCCCGCAGCGTGTTGCGCGAGCCGCCTCCGAGCGCCGAAAGCACCGCGCAACAGGCCCAGACGCTGGAGCGGCTTAACCGCGGCGCGCTCGCCGAGATGCGGCTGCTGTTGTTCGAGCTGCGTCCCGACGCGCTGCACGGTGTGCCGCTGTCGGAGCTGCTGCAGCAGGCGATTGCCGCACTGGTGAGCCGCGGCGAGGTCACGGTCACGCCGTCGCTAGCAGACGGCGACGACCTGCCGCCGGGCGTGCGCGTGCAGCTCTATCGGATTGCGCAGGAGGCGCTGTCGAACATCACGCGGCACAGCGGCGCGAGCCGTGCAGAAATCGAATGGAAAGTCGACGACTCCAGTGGTGCCTCGTTGCGCATCGCCGACAATGGCCGCGGCTTCGACGTCGGCCAGCGCATGCCCGGGCATTTCGGGCTGGAGAACATGCGCAGCCGCGCCGAGGAGATAGGTGCGACCTTCCACCTCGTCAGCACGCCGGGGCAGGGCACCGAACTGCGCGTCGATCTGAAGAGGAACTCTTCCAATGAGCAGTGACCGCATCCGCGTCTTCGTCGTCGACGATCATCCGATGATCCGTAACGGGCTGTCGGCGATGATCGATGCCGAAGACGATCTGCAACGCGTCGGCGAGGCCGCCGATGGCGAGGAAGCGCTGCGCCTGGTGCCGTCGGCAGCGCCCGACGTGGTCCTGATGGACCTGGTCATGCCGCGCATGGATGGCATTGCCGCGATCGCCGCTTTGAGCCCGCGCCTGCCGCGCACTCGTTTCGTCATCCTGACCAGCCTGGTCGACCCGGCCGAGGTCGACCGCGCGATCGACGCCGGCGCGAGTGGCTATGTGCTGAAGAATGCGTCCTCGCACGAACTGGTCACGGTGATCAGGACGGCGCATGCCGGCCGCCGGACCCTGGCCCCCGAGGTCACCGATGCCCTGATCGCCAAGCGCCAACAGCGCTCGCCCGGCGCCGACCTGACGCAGCGCGAACGCGAACTGCTGGTGCTGATGACGCGCGGCATGAACAACCAGCAGATTGCCGAAGAACTCGGCATCGCGATGCCGACGGTGAAGTTCCACATCACCAACATCCTGTCCAAGCTGCAGGTCGACAACCGCACCGAGGCGGTTCTCATCGCGCTGAAGCACAAGCTCGTGCCGACGCCATAGAGGACGCATCCGCCGGGCGTCCGGCCGCGGTTCGCGCCGCTGCTGAGGAGGGGAGTACAAGTTCAGCGCGTCGGGCCAGGGCCTTGCACCGGCAGGCCACCGAGCGTCCACGACCCCGGTATGGGTCGCCGCCCGCCCGGCGACGGGTGCGCAGTGCGCCCGCTCTTCCTACGATGCATGCATGTCTTCGCGATGCGTCCCCGATTCGGCCGCTGACTCGGCGACAGGTGCACGGCGAGGTGTCGCGCACGCGGACATACCCCACCCAACAAACCCAGGAGAGATCATGAGCATCGGTTCGGAATTCAAGGACTTCGCAATGAAAGGCAACGTCGTCGACCTCGCGGTCGGCGTGATCATCGGTGCGGCATTCGGCAAGATAGTCGATTCGCTGGTCAGGGACCTGATCATGCCGGTCGTCGGCAGAATTTTCGGAGGCCTGGATTTTTCGAACTTCTTCATCCTGCTTTCCAACCCGCCGGCCGATTACAAGGGCGCGATGACCTATGCCGACCTGACCAAGGCCGGCGTGCCGCTGCTGGCGTACGGCAACTTCATCACCGTCGCGGTGAACTTCATGATCCTGGCCTTCATCATCTTCATGATGGTCAAGCAGATCAATTCGCTCAAGCGCGCGGAGCCGCCGGCCCCTGCCGCTGTGCCGGCACCCGCTCCCACGCCCGAAGACGTGTTGCTGCTGCGCCAGATCCGCGACGCACTCGCCACCCATTGATCTCTACTCCGACCGGCGCCGGTGGCGCCCGTCGGCATGCACACTCAAACGGAGATCTGCAATGAATTCGACACTAAAATAATCAGGACAGTTCGCGTGCGGTGTTCGGGTCCACCGAATAGGGATGCGCCTCGCGATCGAAGCCTGGCAAGGATTCGACCCGGAGAATCCAGCTTTTCAATGACGCATAGGGTTCGAGGGAGATACTGGCTTCCTCGGCACGGCTCGCGTAGGCGTACATGGAGATGTCCGCGATTGAGCACTGCGGGCCGAGCAGGAAGGGGCGGGTCGACAGCTGGTCTTCCAGCACGCCCAGCGCCTTGGTGCCGATCGCTCGCTTGGATTCGACCAATTCTGTCGATCGGCTGGCAAGCTTGGACGTCATCGTCCAATAGCGCAGGGAGCCTATCGAGTTCTGCACGTAGTCCTGCTCGAACGAGAGCCACTGATTGACCTTGGCGCGACCGAAACGGTCATCGGGTAGGAAGCTCGAACCCTCGGCCAGATAAGTCAGGATAGCGTTGGATTCGGCAAGCGCTCGTCCGTCTTCCAGCTCGATGGCCGGCACTGCGCCCATGGGGTTGAGTCGACGATAGTCGAGTGACTGGCCGGCCCCCTCGAAGATGCTCACATACTTCGTCACGTGTGGGATCGAAAGCTGCTTCAGGAACGTGCGAACCTTGAAGGAATTTTGGGAAGGCAGATAGTCGAAGAACGTGATCATGAGGTGAACTCGAATTTGGTCAAGCTCAAAAGTCTGACGGAAGCGGGCTTTGGGCTCTCGCCGCATTCGGACATGTGGTCTTGCTGCATGTGTTCGTTGCGCGCTCGAAAGCATGGAACCTATAAGCGCAGGCATCCTCCAACAGCGCAGGAGGGTGGATCGATGCGGGCTGCGAAGAGGATCGAACTGGACGGGCAGGCTGAGCGGGAGCTTCGGATCCTGTCGCAGAGCAAGCGCATCGAGGTGCGACTGCAGCAACGAGCGTGCCCGCCAGCGTGATGGCCAAGATGGAGTCGCGCATCGTTAAGACCACATCGCACGAGAAGCCCGGCGCCCATGGCTGATCCGCTCAAGGTCCAGATTCCGCACCATCTCGGTCGCGCAGAGGCTCGCCGCCGCATCGAGACCGGCTTCGAAAACCTCGCGCGCCAGCTCCCGGGCAGTACTGGCGCACGCACCGAACGCTGGGATGGCGACCGGCTGACATTCAGTGTCGCAACCCTGGGCCACACCGTGTCCGGCACCATCGATGTGCTCGAGACTGCGGTGGCGATGGAGATCGTGCTGCCCGGGCTGCTGGGACAGATCGCCAGCGCGTTCAAGGGCCGGTTGCAGAAGGCCGGACAGCTGCTGTTGAAATAGGACTGACGCGTCGGGCAAGCGGCCGAGCCCATTGCGACTTGGATATCGGGTGTCATTCGATGGAGCGGATGGACGGGCCATGTGTTGAAGCCAGCGGGCGCAGTTCAGCTTCCGCAGGTCGAGAATGCCGCCATGGCGAAGCGGTCTCCATATGGCCGACTTTTGCAGACGCCGCATGCGTTTCCAGCTTTGCTGTTCGTGCTGTCGACGCCACGTACATCGTTGTTTCTGTCAACGGGCAGCGCCAATCCAACTGTCTGAAGGAATGGTCATCAGAATACGATCGGAGTATTCATTGCGCTGACGCCGGCGATCGCGGGCGCTTTCAACGCTTCGAATCAATCGGGTTGTTGTTCTCGTTGACAACATCCAAGCTGGTTGGCACGCTGACCAACATGAAAGCCGCTGAGCTGCTTCGGCGACGCATCACGTACACAGAGTTGGCTTTCGCTGAACTCGTTCTTTGGAATCTTCCAGCACCGCTACCCGGATCGACGCATCGATACAAGTACCGACTTGCCTATGTCGTCGAAGGCGTATGCGTCCTCAGATACGACAACGAATCTGGCGAGGGTGATCACCGGCACTTCAGGGGCAAGGAGTGCCGATACGCCTTTGTGGATGTAGACAAGCTCCTTGCTTGCTTCCAGAGAGACATCGAAAGGATCCGTGAAGACAGTGACGCTTGATGTTCGCCCGCCCGACGAAGCCATGGCAGACCTCGCGCAGGCGTGGAAATCCGGCAAGGGGGCAAAGTCAGACCGGATCTCCTTTGCCACACCTGAACTCCTGTGGAAGGTCCTGACCGCAAAACGCTGGGAACTTCTCAAGGCACTTTGTGGGGCGGGCCCGGTCACCGTTCGCGAGGCGGCGCGGCGCGTCAGCCGGGATGTCAAGGCCGTGCACACAGACTTGTCCGCACTTCTTCTATCGGCAGGCGTATTGAGCCGTACCGAGTCTGGTCAGGTCGTGTTCCCATACGAGGCCGTCAAGGTCGAGTTCTTGCTCCAGGCGGCCTGACTGGCGGTTGAAAAGCTCCCCGTGGGCCCATGCCCTCTCTAACCGGGCCTGCTCTCGTTCGATGCTTGCCTACGGTCCCTGGTGAGGTCTCGGCATCGACATTTCAAGCTCGAACCGTTACGGTTGAAGACATCTTGCGCAGCTCAATCGGAGATCACGCCATGACCGTCGATCCCCGCATGCAGCAAAACATCGACGCCTACGTTTCGCAGCTGGATCAATTGATGGCTGAGCATCCGGGCAAATATGTGGTGTTTGCCGATGCTGCGCTCGTGGCGGTGAGCGTCACCTCTGAAGATGCCTTTGCCTGGGGGTATCGGCACTTCGGCCGAGAGCCTTTCCTGGTGCAGCGCGTCGAACCCATCGCCGAGAAGAACGATTGATTCCGGTTCTCGGACTTGAACCACCTCGACCGACTGCGCGAACGTGGATCATGCCAATCAAGGCAACTGACTGGACGTCGGCAACCAACCCTGCCCGCGACATGAGGCCGGCGTCCCCGGGGGGCATGTCATCACCGGCCTAGTTCCATCAGCAGATCCACATACGCGCCGGCTATCAGGTGTGACTGCTTGACACCGATCCGGGCCATCAGATCGTGCGCCTCTCGAACGCCGGCATCTGCCGACTCACCGTCCTGAAGAACAACCTCCAGCTCGAGAAAATGCCCGAGGTTTTCGACTCGATCGAGGTGCACGCGGGTTCGACCGACCATGAACAGCGTACGGTGCTTGCGGACTCGTCCTGCCTGCCCGTAGGCCAGTGTCAATGCCTCGCGAAGCGTGTCCGGCGACGAGGTTGGCGAGCGCATATAGAACGACTCTTTAGGCCCCTCTCGGTCTGCGCGTCGATAGAAAATGAGTTCGCCTTTTTCCTTGCAGAACGCCCGCAGTTTCAGCCTTCCGTTGTCGCAGGTGAAAAAGCTGTCGTCCTGAATGATGTCGGTCGGGCCCTTGTTCGCGATGGCCGCCACCGCCGGCAACAAGGACTCGACCGATTCGATGCGGGCCTTGATCTCGATGTTGCGTGGCATGTGAGGCGGATGACGGTGGGCGTGGCGCGCAGCTGGCTGGCGGACGATTCGATTGATGGACGCGTTACGACGCGCGGTGCAGCACCAGGCCACCCTGGTGCAAGACGGGTTCAACGCTTGTGAAACCCGCGCTGAGCAAGGCGTCGCGTTGCTCCGCGACCGACATGTACAGTTGATCGTTCTCCATGCCCCCGTCACCGACAAAATGATCGCAGACGAGGTAGCTGCCGCCCGGCGCGAGCGCTGACTTGACCTGCGCATGCAGCTCGGCTGCGTAGCGCTTGTGGCGCAATTCATGGACCGCCTGATTGGTTACGACGTAGTCGAACTCGCCCAACTCGTGCGGCCAGGTCGGTTCCTTGAAGCTGCGTTCAATGAATGTCGCGCGCGTCGCCAGATGGCCCAAGCGGGTCTTGGCCAGCAGGTGCATGGCAGACGAGAAATCGAGCAAGGTGCAGGTGACGTTGCTCAGCGATTCGAGCAAGCACTTGGCCAGGCAACCCGGGCCCGAGCCGAGCTCGAGGACACGACACACCGGCAAGCGCGACGCCGCGATCTCGCTCACAAAGCGCGAGAAGAATTCTTCTCGCCATGGGCGTTTCACCATGGCCGAGTGTTCCCATTCCTGGGCATCGACCATGTGGCGCAGGTCGATGGGGCTGGGTACGTCGCTGACGATTTCTTGCGGCAGCTTGTGGCGCATCGGGTCGAGCGATCGATCAACCATGCGCCTACCCGGCGCAGGTCTGCCAGCCCGCGGACAAAGAGACCCAAGCTTCCTTTTTGTCGTGCGTGACGGAGTATGCGGGCTCGGGAAACTGCTCTGGGGCAAAGCATCCGGCGGCGATGCCGATCTGTTGCGGCGCTGAAGAGATGAACCAGAACAGCGTGGTGCCGCAACGAGAGCAGAAATGGCGCTCCTGATCGTGATCCTGACCGGCATGATGAAACGCATAGATGGTCGTTTCCCCCGACTGGCGCACCACGGCCGCCTTGTCGAAGTAGGCCGAGATGCCGAAAGCGCTGCCGGTCCTGCGCTTGCAGTTTGTGCAGTGACACACGCCATGCATGCGTGGCAGCGCGTTGACCGTGATGGCGGCCTGGCCGCAGGCACAAGTGGCTGTCATTTCGGATTCTCCTGGGGCGTCTGTGTGCTGGTTTTCGATCGGACACTCGAGTTCGGATGCCCGTGCTGAAGTGCAACACCAGGCCGCGAGGCGGGCGCTGCGGTCACTGCTTCGCCGCGCCAGCGTTCGCCGGGCAATCAGCCGCCGTCGCGCGAGTAAACACCCGCCCCGCGAACCGGTGCCCCTGCGCATCGATGCTGGTCACCTCCAGGCGGTCGGCGCCGGCCTGCAGCACCGCGGCGTGGACGCCGTGGGCGCGCAGCGTGTTGCCGTCGATCCGGCCGTCGAACACCATCACCGGCGCAGCGCTGCCCGGCTGGTTCAATCGCGCCGAGAAGGTCTGAAAACGCTGGGTCACGTCCAGGCTGCCGTCGGCTGTGCACCACAAGCCCTGCACCCGCGCCGGCACGGTCCAGAGGTGGATCTTCGACGCCTTGTCGAGGCCGATCGCCTTGTCGGGAACCTCCAGGCGCCGGGTTCGATCAGGTGCCCAGTCGCCCATGTCCCAGTCGTGCGAGACGATCCGCGTGCCGGGTGCCAGCTGCAGCAGCCGCGGGCGCAACTGCAGGTTGACTTCGGGCAGCAGGTACATCGTGATCACGCTCGCCGTTTGCAAGTCGGTCACGAACAGATCCTGTTCGAGGAACTGGGTGCGCTCGGCAACACCGGCGCTGCGCGCGATCTCGCGGCTGCGCCGCACCAGATCACCGACGATCTCGACGCCCAAACCGCTGGCGCCGAAGCGACGCGCGGCGGTGATGACGATGCGGCCGTCGCCCGAGCCGAGGTCGATCAGATGATCCCTCGGGCCGACTGCGGCGAGCTCCAGCATCGCCAGCGTGACGTTGTCGGGCGTGGTGATGAACGGCACCTCGTCCTGCGCCAGGACTGCCGGGCCGGCAGCCAGTGCCAGGCCGGCGAGCGCGCAGCCGAGCCAGCGCCGTCGGACTGCGTGTCGGTTTCGATCGACCGTTGGGTTGTTCATCGGGTCCGGGTTGCAAAAAAGGTGGACGGCAATATACCCAAAGCCCCGAGGTCCGACGCGGGTTGCGCCATCTGCGCCCGGATCTGCGGCCCGGACTTGCTCGGACCCCCTCCAACGCCGGACGTTCGAACGTCGGTTCGATTCGATGCGCAGGACCGGCATGAAGGCATGCGCCTTGCGCGACAAATACCTGCGGGTTTACCAGTGCAGGCGAGCGCAACCCGATCGCCGATCACGAGACGGTCGTCAACAGCAGCTGGTGCACATAGAATTTATTCTCGCTGCGGGTGAAAAGAGGCTGCAGTTGGATAGCAAAATGCAGGCAACTTGGAATACACCACGTAGTTGGTGAACGGGAGGCAACGATGAGAATCCACAGCCAGAAAGACTTCTGGTCCGGTCTGATGTTCCTGCTGGTCGGCCTGGGCTTTGCCTGGGGCGCGACCAACTACTCGTTCGGCGTCTCGGCGCGCCCCGGGCCGGGGTATTTCCCGCTCGGCCTCGGGCTGTTGCTGGCGATCTTCGGCGCCATCATCCTGGTGAAGGGCTTCGCCAAAGACACGAAAGACGGCGAGCCGATTGGCAAGATTGCCTGGCGGCCGATTGCCTGGATCATCGCGTCGGTGGTGGTGTTCGGGTTTGCCCTGCCCTGGCTGGGCATGATGATCGCGTTGCCGCTGCTGATATTCATGTCCAGTCTGGCGGGCGACGAGTTCAAGTTGACCGAGGTGCTGATCAACATCGTGGTGCTCACGGTCGGCTCGTGGCTGATCTTCATCAAGGGCCTGGCCCTGGTGATACCGCTCTGGCCTGCCTTCCTGACCACCTGAGGACCGCCCCATGGATCTGATCAACAACCTGGCGCTCGGCTTCAGTGTCGCCTTCACACTGCAGAACCTGGCTTATGCGCTGATGGGTTCGGTGCTTGGCACGCTGATCGGTGTGTTGCCCGGCCTCGGCCCGGTGGCCACCATCGCGATGCTGCTGCCGTCGATTTACGCGCTCGACGCCACACCGGCGCTGATCATGCTGGCCGGCATCTACTACGGCGCGCAATACGGCGGCTCGACCACTGCGATCCTGATCAACGTGCCCGGTGAATCGAGCTCGGTGGTGACCGCGCTGGATGGTTATGCGATGGCGCGCAAGGGCCGCGCTGGCCCGGCACTGGCGGCGGCCGGTCTCGGCTCGTTCTTTGCGGGCTGCGTCGGCACGATCGTGATTGCCGCGTTTGCGCCGGTGCTGACCGAACTGGCGTTCAAGTTCGGCCCGGCCGAATATTTCTCGCTGATGGTGCTGGGTCTGATCGGTGCGGTTGTGCTGGCGTCGGGCTCGCTGATCAAGGCACTCGGGATGATCGTGCTCGGGCTTCTGCTCGGGCAGATCAACACCGACGTGATCTCCGGGGTGGCGCGCTACAGCTTCGACATCCCCGAGCTGACCGACGGCATCGGCTTCGTCACGATCGCGATGGGGGTGTTCGCGTTTGCCGAGATCATCGCCAACCTGAGCCGCCCGGCCGAGCACCGCGAGGTCTTCACCAAGGATGTGAAGGGCCTGTGGCCAACCAAGCAGGACTTCAAGGACGCCGCACCCGCGGTGCTGCGCGGCACCGCACTCGGCTCGATCCTCGGCGTGTTGCCCGGTGGCGGCGCGCTGCTGTCGTCGTTTGCGGCCTATACGCTGGAAAAGAAGCTGCGCATGGGGCCCAACGAGGTGCCGTTCGGCCAGGGCAACATCCGCGGCGTCGCCGGCCCTGAGAGTGCCAACAACGCCGGTGCGCAGACCAGTTTCATCCCGATGCTGACGCTGGGCATCCCGCCCAACGCGGTGATGGCGCTGATGGTCGGTGCGATGACGATCAAGGGCATCCAGCCCGGCCCGCAGGTGATGACCAGCAACCCGGAGCTGTTCTGGGGTCTGATCGCATCGATGTGGATCGGCAACGGTATGCTGGTGCTGCTGAACCTGCCGATGATCGGCATCTGGATCAAGCTGCTGACGGTGCCTTACCGCATCCTCTATCCGGCAATCATGACGTTCTGCTGCATCGGCCTGTACACGCTGAACAACAATAATTTCGATGTCTTCATGGCCGCCGCGTTCGGAGTCGTCGGCTACCTGTTCCACAAGCTCGGCTGCGAGCCGGCACCGCTGCTGCTGGGCTTCATCCTCGGGCCGATGATGGAGGAAAACCTGCGGCGGGCGCTGCTGCTGAGCCGTGGCGACTGGAGCACCTTCATGAGCCGGCCGTTGTCGGCCAGCCTGCTGATCGCCGCCGCGCTGATGATCGTCATCGTCTCGCTGCCGTCGATCAAGAAGAAGCGCGAGGAGGCGTTCGTCGAAGAGGATTGAGGCGCGGGCCGGGTCACTTTGCAACGTGACCGGCTGCGGAAGTCTTCAGGCGGGGTGAGATGGCGCGCCCTCATCGGGGCGCTCTTGCGGCGTGTGGGGGACGATAGGCGCTGGCCGGTTCACAACTGTGCAACGTCGGCTGCGCAAGTCTTCGAACTGGATGAAGTGGGTGCGCGCCTGGTGGAGGCGATACTCTGGCGTGTTGTCGGCGAACGGCGCACGCGCGGACATCAACCGTTGTCATTGATCTCGGGTGATACCCGAGGCCGCCAATGAAGCAGGCTGCCGACATGGCGTCGGCAACCCTTCCATCAGCCGATGAGCGGTCTCGCAATCAGTCGGCGTATTGTCCCGATGCCTTGATCACCGGCCCCCATTTGGCGATTTCGGCCTCGACGAACTTCTTGTGGGCGGCGCCGTCAAGACGTCCATCGGTGATGATCACCGCACCCAGCGCCTCTTCGCGCTTGATGAAGTCGGCATCCTTCAACGCCGCGCGCAATGCCGTATTGAGGTTGTCCAGCACCGGCTTGGGCGTGCCCTTGGGTGCATACAGGCCGTGCCAGATGCTGACATTGAAGCCCTTCAGGCCCGATTCATCGAGCGTCGGCAAGCGCGCCAGCGCCGGCGTCGTCAGGCGTTTGGAGGTGGTCACGGCGTAGGCCTTGACCTTGCCGGCCTCGATCTGGCTGGTGGTGTTGGTTGTCTGGTCGCACAACAGGTCGACTTGACCACCCATCAGATCGGTCATCGCGGGTGCCGTGCCCTTGTACGGCACCGTGGTCATGTCGATCTGCATGGCTTGCTGGAACAGCAGGCCGCACAGGTGCGAGGCGGCGCCCAACCCGGCATTCGCCAGGTTGATCTTGCCCTTGTTGGCTTCCATCCAGGTCTTCAATTCGGCGAAATTGTTCGCCGGCAGGGTCGGGCGGCCGATCAAGGTCATCGGCACCTCGTTGACCATGCCGAGGTATTCGAAATCCTCCAGCGCCTTGTAGGACAGGCTGCGATACAGCGCCGGAGCGGTCGAGATGCCGATGTGCGCAAGTAGCAGGGTGTAGCCGTCGTTCTTGGCCTTGGCGACCTTGGCCGCACCGAGTGTGCCGCCGGCGCCGCCGACGTTCTCGATGACGATGGTCTGGTTGTTCAGCGGCTTGCGCAGCGCTTCGGCCAGATCACGGGCCACCTTGTCGGTCGGTCCGCCCGCGGCGAACGGAACAACGAGGGTGATCGGCTTGTCGGGATACTGGGCAAGCGCGGCCGATGCGCTGAGTGCAAACGCGGTGGCGAACAATATTTTCTTCATGATGACAGTTCCATGGGGGGGTCGGATTTTCACCGGAATGGCTTCCGGGGCGGAGGCGGCTTGCGAGCCCGGATTTTCCGATTTCGACGCCGATTTGCGCGAGGGAATCTACTTACACCCCTCGCCGCCGGGGACTTCGCTCGCGTGAGCCATGAACTGACCAGTGCGGCGCAGGCCGGGCCCTCGGGCCGGGTTCGTCAGCCCTTGAAGCGGCGCAGGTTGGCAGCCGCCTGCGCGCGCACCCTGTTGCGCAGCAGCGGACTCCAACCGAGCACCAGACCGGGCAGGCCCAGCGCCTGTCGTGACCAGGCCCAGAAACCGAACCGGTCGCGATGCTGCCTGATCAACCCGTCCGAATCGAACTCGAACTCGGCATCGATTCGGTTGTGCACCTGCCGCCCGGTGGCGCTGAACAGGTAGTGCGCCTCCCAGTGGGCGCTGTGGTCGGTGATGTCGCGGGTCTCCAGCTTCCAGCGGGACCGGTTCTCTGGCCTGGCCTTGGTCGCCTCGCACAACATCCGCCACATGCTGCCGATCTGCGTGGCGCCCCGCAGCTTGAAGATCTCGTCTTCGAAGCTCGCGTCTGCGGCGTAGGCACGCTGCATCGCCGGGCCGTCTAGCCGTGCGAAATCGGCGTAGAAGCGCTCGATGCTCGCGCGGCGGCCGTCGTTCACGACCAGCTCACCGCAGCCATGTCGTTGGCGAAGATCGGCGAGCTGTTCCACAAGCCACGCAGCCCTTTCTTGAATACCGCCACCTGGGCCGGATTCCAGATGTAGGCGTTGACGGCGTCGTCGGCCAGCTTGCGCTGGATCTCGTTCCACAGCCGGGTCTTGTTCTTGGGATCGGCGGTGGCCGCGAGTTGCGCCACCAGCTCACGGAACTTGGCGTTGTCGTAGCCGAAGTAGTACTCGGGGTTGGCGTAGGCGGTGGCATAGTCGAGCGGCTCGACGTGGTTGATGATCGTCAGGTCGAAATTGCCCTTGAAGGTGCCGCTCAGCCATTGCGCCCACTCGACGTTCTCGATCTTGGCGTTGATGCCGACCTTGGCCAGTTGCGCGGCGACGATTTCGCCGCCCTTGCGTGCGTAGGCGGGTGGCGGCAGCGTCATCGTGACGTTCATCGGCGTCGTGACGCCGGCCTCGCGCAACAGCGCCTTGGCTTTTTCGACATCGTGCGCATAGGTCTTGGTCAGGTCGAGGTAGCCGGCGTCGGTCGGCGCAAAGTGGCTGCCGATCGGCTTGCCCAGGCCTTCCTGGGCGCCGTCGATGAACGCCTGGCGGTCGATTGCATGCGCGATCGCGCGCCGTACCCGCACGTCGCTGAACGGCGCCTTCTTGTTGTTGATCGACAAGATGCCCTTGCCGGCGGTGCTGCCCACCTCGACCGCGAAGCGCTTGTCGCCCTGGAACTGCTTCAGCGCCTGCAGCGCACCGAAGCGCGGCATGCCGTCGATGTCGCCGGCCAGCAGCGCCGCCACTTGCGCCGAGGGGTCGTTGATGAAGCGGAACACCACCTTCTTCAGCTTCACCTTGGATGCCTCGCGGTAGCCATCCCACTTGGCCAGCGTGACCGAGGTGCCTTTTTTCCAGTCGTCGACCGTAAACGGTCCGGTTCCGACCGGTTTGGTGGCGGCGCTGGCGACCGAGTTTGGATGCAGGATCACGGCGGTGTTTTCGCCCATGCGGAACGGCAATATCGCATCGGCCTTGTTCAGCACCAGGATCACGGTGTGCGGGTCGGATACGGCCACGCTCGAGATGTTGTCGAAAACCGCCTTGCGGGCCTTGTTGGTGCTGTCCGGAGCACGAGCCCGATCGAAACTGAACTTGACCGCAGCCGCATCGAAGGCTGCACCGTCTGAAAACTTGACGCCTTTTTTCAGCTTGAAGGTATAGGTCTTGCCGTCGGGTGCCTGCGACCAGCTCTCGGCCAACAGCGGCGTCACTTCGCCATTCATCGCAATCCGGGTCAGCCCCTCGAGCACGTTGTAGTGGACGATCTCGCCGATCGCGGCCGCAGCGGCCACGGTGGGGTCGAGGCTCGGCGGTTCCAGTGTCATGCCGAGTACAGCGGTGTCCTTGCGCGACTGGGCCAGCGCTGACGGCAACGCGGCCGCCAGGGGCGTACCGACCAGCATCGCATTGAGAGTTCGGCGTGAAACGGTCATCGATTTCTCCTGGCTGTCGAGGAATGACGGGATTCTGCCTGAGGCGAAATTTCGAGCTGGGCTCGCCTGCCATGTTGCCGCCTTCCGAGTCCGAGTCCGCCGCGGCCACCCAGCCGCAGCCGAAGGCCCTTCAGGCGGAGTCCGCCACCCGACGGCCCGGCACCGCGGCGAGCAGTCGGCGGGTATAGGCATGTTCCGGAGCGCTGAATAGCCGGGCCGGACTGCCCTGCTCGACGATCGTGCCCTGGTGCAACACGATCACGTCATCGCAGATCAGATCGACCACGGCCAGATCGTGGCTGATGAACAAATAGGTCACGCCGAACTGCTGTTGCAGGTCCTGCATCAGATTCAGCACCTGCGCCTGCACGCTGACATCGAGCGCGCTGACCGGCTCGTCGGCGACGATCAGGCGCGGCCGAGTGATCAGCGCGCGGGCGATGGCGATCCGCTGGCGCTGACCGCCGCTGAATTCATGCGGGTATTTGTCCAGATCGTCGCTGCCCAGCCCGACCGCGGCCAGCGCATCGGCGGCGCGCGCGCGCTGTTCGGCCTTGCCGGCGCCTTGCAGAACAGCGAGCGGTTCAGCCACGGTCTGCAGCACGGTGCGCCGCGGATCCAGGCTGCCGAACGGATCCTGGAACACCATCTGGAACTGGGCCCGGGCGGCGCGCAGCGCAGCGGCGTCGAGGCGGTTCAGATCAACACCTTCGAACAATACCCGACCGCTGGTCGGCGCTTCGAGCGCCATCACCAGCCGCGCCAGCGTGCTTTTGCCCGAGCCCGATTCGCCGACCACGCCGAGGCTTCTGCCGGCCTGCAGCGTGAAGCTGACCCCGGCCAGCGCCTGCACGACCGGCGGCGTCGCAAGCAGGCGCTCACGTGGCAGACAGTAATGCCGGGTCAGATCCTCAACGACCAGCAGCGGCTCGGTCATCGCTGGCGCTCCAGGCGCCTTGCCGTTTGGTCGAGCGGGGCGAGGCTGCTGGTTCTTGACGAGCGGGCAGGGCAGCTCATGACGAATACGGCCTCAGGCAGCGCGCCACATGCGACGGCGCGATCGGGGTCGCTGGCGGCAAGGCGGTGTGGCAGGGCTCGATGACGCGCTCGCAGCGATCGGCGAACGGGCAGCCCGCCGGCATCTCGGCCAGTGCAGGCACGCGGCCGGCGATCGTCGGCAGACGCGTCCCGCGGGGCAGGCCGAGCCGTGGCCGAGCCGCGAACAGGCCGCGTGTATACGGGTGGGCGAGGCGCTCGATGACCGATCGGGTCGGCCCCTGCTCGACCACCGTTCCGCCATACATCACGAGCAGGTCCTGCACCGTGTCGGCCATCACCCCCAGATCGTGGCTGATCAGCAGCAAGGCCATGCCGCCGGTGCCCTGGCGCTCCTCTTCACTCACCAATTGCTGAATCAGATCGAGCACCTCGCGTTGAATCGTCACGTCCAGCGCCGTGGTGGGCTCGTCGGCGATCAGCAGATCCGGCCCGCAGGCGAGTGCGATCGCGATCACCACCCGCTGGCGCTGGCCGCCCGACAACTGGTGCGGGAAGGCGTCGAGACGGCGCGCGGCCTGTGGCAACTGCACCCGTTCGAGCAGGCGCAGCGCTTCGGCGCGTGCCGCACGGCGCGACACCTGCTTGTGCAGCCGCAGCGATTCGGCGATCTGGTGGCCGACGGTATGCAGCGGGTTCAGTGCGGTCATCGGCTCCTGGAACACCATGCCGATCCGGTTGCCGCGCAGCGCGCACAGGCCCGGCTCGTCGAGGCTGGTCAGCTCACGGCCGTCGAAGTGGATCGAGCCGGAAACCCGGGCGCCATCGGGCAGCAAGCCCATCAGCGCCAGTGCGGTGATGCTCTTGCCGCATCCGGATTCGCCGATCAAGCCCATCGTACGGCCGCGCTCGAGCTCGAACGAGATGCCGCGCAGCGCCTCGTGCCGGCCGCGCGCGGTTTGCAGGCTGACCCGCAGGTCGACGACTTCAAGCAGTGGCAAGGGGAGGGCGTGGTCGGGTGAATTTTGTAGGAGCGGCTTCAGCCGCGATGGCCGCCAATGCACATTGGCGTCCTGTCAGGCTGGGTCCGCATTCAAGGCCGCACGCACCGCCCGATCGAGCTCGCTGCGGCGGTAAGGTTTGCTCAGCAATGGCGCGTCGGCATCGAGGCGGCCATGGTGGATCATGGCGTTCTCGGTGTAGCCCGAGGTGTACAGCACGCGCAAGCCCGGCTTCAGTTCGCGAGCGGCTTCGGCCAGCGCGCGTCCGTTCATGCCGCCGGGCATGACCACATCGGTGAACAGCAGATCCAGGCGGTCGTGCTGTTTGATCAGCGCCAATGCCGAGGCACCGTCGGCGGCCTCGATCACCGAATAGCCGAACGACAACAGCGCCGCCCGGGCATAGCTGCGCACGGCTTCGTCATCCTCGACCAGCAGGATGGTCTCCGTGCCACCGGCTACCTCGATTCGGCCGCCTGCTTCGATCGCCGGGGGCTGCTCGCCGTGCATGCGCGGCAGATACAGCTTGACCGAGGTTCCCTGACCAACCTCGGAATAGATCGCCACGTGCCCCGCCGATTGCTTCACGAAGCCGTAGACCATGGCCAGACCGAGGCCGGTGCCCTTGCCCTTTTCCTTGGTGGTGTAGAACGGCTCGAACACGCGCCGCAGGTTTTCCGGGGCGATGCCGGTGCCGCTGTCGGACACGGCAATCATCACGTAGGCCCCGGGTGCGACGTCTATATGGCGCTGCGCATAGTCGATGTCGAGGCGGACATTGGCGGTTTCCAATGTCAGGTGACCACCGCCGGGCATGGCGTCGCGTGCGTTGATGCACAGGTTGAGCAGTGCATTTTCGAGTTGCCCGGGATCCACCAGCGCAGGCCAGAGACCGGCCGCGCGGATCAGTTCGATCTCGATGTGTTCGCCCAGCGTGCGCCTGAGCATCGGATCGATGTTCGCCAGCAGAATATTGATATCGACCGACTTCGGATCCAGCGCCTGCTTGCGCGCAAAGGCCAGCAGGCCGCTGGTCAGGTCGGCACCCCGCTGCGCGGCGCTGACGATCGATTCGGCCAGACGGCGCTTTTCGGGACTGCCACTTTCCAGTTCGATCAGCAGTTCGGCATTGCCCATCACGACGGTCAGCAGGTTGTTGAAATCATGGGCCACACCGCCGGTCAACTGGCCGATCGCTTCCATGCGCTGCGACTGTTGCAACTTGGCATCCAATTCTGCGATGGCGGTGCGTTGATGCTCGAGCGACTGGGCGGTCTGATTCAAAGTCTCCATCAGCGTACCGAGCTCGCCGCCCGGCAGCGGGGCTGCGATGCGGGCCGACAGGTCGCCGCCGGCAAGTTCTCTGGCCATCCGGGTCAGGCGATCGATCTGACGGCGAATGCCGAACTCGGCCATCAGCCAGACGGCGAGGAACAGGATCACCGCGCTCAGCGTCAGCAGTGCCAGATCCTCACCGAAGCGCCGATCTGCCGCCCCGACCAGCGTGCTCTTGCGCACCCCGACCGCGACCTGGATCTTGGCCTTGTTGATCGGGCCGGAGTCGGCGACCGCCCAGACCTCGATGTTGCCGGCCGGATCCTTGACCTCGGCAGTCCGGGTTGCGCGGCTCGACACGAAGTCGAACAGCGCGGTGCCGGCCATCGACGATCCGGAGGGATCGCCCGCGCCGTCGTTGCGCGAGCTGGCCAGCACCATGCCCTTGTTGTCGAACAACAGAACCCGTGCGCCCGGCACGGTGAGCTGTTCGGTCTGGAGCAGCTTCGGCAGGTTCAGCGAGGCCAGCAGGACGTACGACAGATCGCCTTCGGTGCCGCGCACCGGATACGCGACCTGAAGCACCGCGATGCCGGTCAGGCGACCGAATGCCGGCTCCAGAATGACCCCGTCCGGAACCTCTTGGGCTGCCTTGAAATAGGCACGATCGCGCAGATCGAGTTCGCGCCCGGTCCGCAAGGAATCACAGAACAGCTGCCCGCCGGCCGTGATCTTGATGATGCCGGTGTACTGGGGGTAGGCCTCGCGGACCTGGTTCAGGAAAAGTGAACAGCCCTCGCGGTTGTCCACGCGGCTCAGCACGTCGGTGCGTGCCAGGCCATACAGCAATTGCGTCGTTCCCTGGATCCGCTCGGCCAGGGTTCTTTCATGTTGGTCGGCCATCTGGACCAGCCGGGCCGTATCCCGCTGGATCGCTTCTTCGCGGTCTTCAAGAAAGCGACCCAACTCGAGACCGGCCGGGAGCACGGTGGCCAGCAGGGCGAGCAGCAGCAGTCGTGAGCGAATGCTCAACCGACCACTCCTCGACGGCGTGGCGGCGCCGTGTGCGTGGTCCTGGCAGGCGGCCTGTTGCTTGCTTGTGTCACTGCGCGATGATAGAGGTCGGCGCGCTGATCGGTGCGTCTGACGGCCGGGTGTATCGCCTGGGCCACCGATCCGGGACAAATTCGTGCAGGATCCTGAAACATGACGCAGCAACGGCTACTGGTGTTGGACGACGACGAGACGGTGGGCGAACTGCTCGTTGCCGTGGCCCGGCTCGTCGGTTTCGAAGCCCGCTTGTGCAGCCGGCCGCAGGCGTTTTTCGACAGCGTGCTGGCGTGGTCGCCGACCCACCTGGCGATCGACCTCACGATGCCCGAGATGGACGGGATCGAGGTGATTCGCCAGCTGGCGGCCGACGACTGTCCGGCCCGGATCATCATCTCGAGCGGGGCCGGCGGCCATGAAACCAACGCGGCGATTCAGCAGGCACGTGGTCTCGGGCTCAGGGTGTCCGGTGTTCTGACCAAGCCGTTTTCGCTGGCCAGTTTCAAAGCACTGCTGGCGGCCTCGGATGAAGGCATTGCGCCGCAACCCTGAAGCAAGGCCGAGCCGGCTGCTCGCGCTGCACCATCTTGAATCGTGCCCGTCGGCGGTAGCTGGCCTTTCGGCTACCGGCTTCGCGCCAGCCGCGGATCCAGCAGGTCGCGCAGGCCGTCGCCGATCAGGTTCAGGCCGAGCACGCTGAGCATGATCGCCAGGCCCGGATAGACCGCCAGCATCGGGGCCTGGAACATCATGGTCTGCGCCTCGTTCAACATGCGTCCCCAACTGGGCTGGGGTGGCTGCGTGCCCAGGCCGAGATAGGACAACGCAGCCTCGGCCAGGATGGCGGTCGCAAAACTGATCGTCGCCTGCACGATCAGCGGGCTGGCGATGTTGGGCAACACGTGGTCGACCGTGATCGCGACCGGCCCCTTGCCGGCAGCGCGCGCGGCGGTGATGAAGTCGCGCGCCCAGATCGCGTTGGCCGATCCGCGCGTGATCCGAGCGAATACCGGGATGTTGAAGATGCCGATCGCGACGATGCTCATCAACAGTCCCGGGCCGTAGATGGCGGTCAGCATGATCGCGCTGAGCAGGGCCGGAAAGGCGAATGTGAAGTCGCTGGCGCGCATGATCACCTCCTCGAGCCAGCCACGCCCCTGGGCGTGCGACGCGGCGGCCACGCAGCCGAGCGCGACGCCGATCGCCAGGCCGATGCCGACCGCCACCAGTCCGACCACGATGCTGTTCTGCGAGCCGACCAGCAGCTGGCTCGCGATGTCGCGGCCCAGGCTGTCGGTGCCCAGCCAGTGCGCGGCGCTCGGCGGCTCCAGCTTGGCGGGAATATCGATCTCGGCAAACGGATACGGGGTCCAGAACAGCGACACCAGGGCGGCCAGGCACAGCAGCAGGGTCAGCGCCGCACCGATCAGAAAACTCGGGTGGCGGCGTGCCCGCGACCCGATCGAATTTGTCGATGCCATGGCGATCAATCTTGCACCCTCGCGCCACGCGCGGCTACGCCAGGCAGGCCGCAGCACCAGCTTGGAGGCAGTCGTGCGGTGATCTTCATCCGCGCCTCAGCCGGGGATCGATCACCGCATACAGGATGTCGACGATGAAATTGATCAGCACCACGACAGCGGCCAGCAGCATCACCACATCGCGCACCACGATCAAATCCCGGTTGCTGATGGCCTGGAATACCAGCCGGCCGATGCCGGGCAACACGAACACGTTCTCGATCACGATCGCGCCGGTGATCAGGTTGGCGAATTGCAGGCCGGCCACCGTCAGCACCGGGATCATCGCGTTGCGCAACACGTGGCGCCACAGCGCCTGGCGCCGGCTCAGGCCCTTGGCGCGCGCGGTGCGGACAAAATCCTCGCGCATCACGTCGATCACCGCCGAGCGCGTGACACGTGTCAGGATCGCCGCCTGCACCACGGCCAGCGCAATGGCCGGCAGAATCAAGGCCTTGAGTCCATCCAACAGACTGCCGCCATCATCTTCGGTCCAGCCCGGAAACCCGCCGGCACTGACCCATTGCAGGTGCACCGCGAACAGCAGGATCAGCAGAATCGCGAACCAGAAGTTGGGAATCGCGATGCCGACCTGGCTGGCCGCCATCACGCCGACATCACCCGCCTGGTTGTGGCGCGACGCGGCGAAGACGCCGAGCCCGAGCGCAAGCGCAGCGGTCAGCAGCATCGCCATCGCTGCCAGCGGCAGGCTGACGCGCAGGCGCTCGGCGATCAGCTCGGCGGTCGGCGTGTCGTAGCTGATGCTGTGTGCCGTCTGGCCGCGCAGCAGGCCGCCGACCCAGTCGATGTAGCGGCTGAGCGGCGGCTGATCGAGGCCGAGCCGGGCCTGCAGCGCAACCAGCGATTCGGGTGTCGCCGATTCGCCGAGGATCACTTCGGCGGCATTGCCGGGCAGCACCTCCAGCACCGCAAAAACCACCATCGACGCGACCGCCAGCGTGGCCAGCAGCGTGAGCAGGCGTTTCAGCAAAAACGGGGCGAGCGAGGACATGGCCGGCATGATGCCGCATGCGGCGCTGCCCGCGTCGCAAATCAATCGATTGCTGTAGGAGCGGTTTCAGCCGCGATTCATCCCGCTGCCAGGCACCAACTGCGCCGGAGGCTGGTGAGCGGGACGGACTGCCGCTCGCTTCGCTGATCGTCCACAATTCGATCCAGCTGCAATGTGAGCGACCATCCACGGGTAATCGATTTCCTTCGAAGGAGAAACTGGCGATGCGATTGAAAGACAAGGTGGCCATCGTCACCGGCGGTGGATCGGGTTTCGGTGCCGGCATCGTGCGCAAGTTTGTTGCCGAAGGTGCGCAGGTTGTCGTGGCCGATATCAACCTTCAGGCGGCGCTGGATGTCGCTGCTTCTTGCGGCGTGGCGGCACGCGGGCTGCGGGTCGATGTGGCGGAGGCGGCGGCGGTGCGGCTGATGATGGAAACCGCCGAGCTGCACTTCGGGCACATCGACATCCTTGTCAACAACGCCGGCGTCACCCATCTGCCGCAGCCGCTGGAGGATGTCAGCGAGGATGATTTCGATCGCATCACATCGATCAACATGAAGGCAATCTATCTGGCGATGCGCGAAGTCGTGCCGCGCATGAAGGCCAATCAGCCCGGTCCGCACGGGATCCGGGGTGTGGTGCTGAACATGGCGAGCACCGCCGGCGTCAGTCCGCGGCCACGGCTGAGCTGGTACAACGCCAGCAAGGGCTGGGTGATCACCGCGACGCGCGCCAACGCCGTCGAACTGGCGCCGTCCGGCATCCGCGTGGTGGCGCTGAATCCGGTGGCCGGCGAAACGCCGCTGCTGGCTTCGTTCATGGGCCAGGACACGCCGGAGATGCGTGCCAAGTTTCTGTCGACGATTCCGATCGGCCGCTTTTCGCAACCCGAGGATCTCGGCAACGCCGCCTGCTTTCTGTGCAGCGACGAGGCCTCGATGATCACCGGGGTGTGCATGGAAGTCGACGGCGGCCGCTGCATCTGATGCGGCCGCTGCGGTTTGCGGCGGTCCGGCTGCGGGAACTACGTACCGGCACCGGTCCTGGCTCGCAGGGTAATTGATGATCCCCGGCAGGCCTGCAGTTTGATAACGTACGGATCCGCGAAGGATCGGTTTTTGTCTGTCCGATCCAGCGCACCCATACAAGGAACCGTGATGTCCCGAATCCTCTTCAGATCGCTGTTTGCCATCGGCCTGTTGGGCCTGGCCGCTTCCGCGTCGGCCGACGTGGTGCTGACCACCTCGAGCTGGTTGCCGCCGTCGCACCTGTTGTCCAAGGCGCAGGCCGCCTGGTGCGACGAGGTGGCGGCAGCCACCACCAGCCGTGTCAAGTGCAACATCCTGCCCAAGGGCGTGGCGCCGCCGCCCGGCACCTTCGACGCCGTGCGTGACGGCCTGGCCGACCTGTCGTACAGCGTGCATGGCTACACGCCGGGTCGCTACAACATGACCAAGCTGGCCGAGATGCCGTTTCTCGGCGACGACGCGATCAGCACCAGCGTCGCCTACCAGCGGATCTACCAGAAACACCTGGCCAAGTTCGACGAGCACCGCGGCCTGAAGGTGATTGCCGTGTTCACCCACGGGCCGGGCAACATCTTCAACAACAAGCGCGCAATCAAGACGGTCGCCGACATGGACGGCATCAAGTTCCGGGTCGGTGGCGGTGTTGTCAACGATGTGGGCAAGGCGCTGAATGTCAACATGACGCTGAAGCCGGCGCCGCAGTCGTACGAGCTGATGTCGTCCGGCGTAGTCGACGGGGTGTGGTTCCCGCATGAATCGATCGAGTCGTTCAAGCTCGACAAGCTGATCAAGTACGCGACCAGCGTTCCCGGCGGTCTGTACAACACCAGTTTTGCGCTGGTGATGAACCCCGCCACCTGGGCCAAGATCTCCAAGGCCGACCAGGCGGCGATCGACAAGCTGTCGGGCGAGCACGCAGCCCGCCTGTTCGGCAAACACTGGGATGCCGCCGATGTGCGCAGCAAGGCGCTGCAGCAGGCTGCCGGAATCCAGACCACCGTGGCCGATGCAAAATTCATTGCCGATTTCAAGGCGAAGACAAATGCCATCGAAAGCGACTGGGTCAAGGAAGCCGAAGCCAAGGGCTTGAAGAACGCGGCCGGGGTGTTGAAGGAGTTTCGTGCCGAGATCTCCAAACTGCAGTGAAATCGCGGGCCCGCGAGGGCCCGTGAGCGTCTGCCTCGACGACCGATGCACGCCCCGGCGTACATCGGTCGTCGGCCTTTTCTGAGCCCATGAAGCGCATCGAATCGGTATTCGGGACGGTCGCCGCGCTGGCGCTGTTCTCGATGATGGCCCTGACATTCGCCGATGTGGTCGGCCGCAAATTCTTCGATCACTCGCTGACCGGTACGGTCGAGCTCACTGAAATCTTCATGAGCCTGATGATCTATTTCGCGCTGCCACTGGCGTCGCTGGCCGGCGAGCACATCGTGTTCGACCTGCTTGATCGGGTGTTGCCGGGCACGCTGCTGCAATGGCAGAAGGTGATGTCGCACGGCCTGACCGCGGCGATCCTGTTCGGCGCGGCCTGGATCGTGTCGCAACGCGCCGGCCGGACCATGGAATTCGGCGACATGACGGCCACGCTAGAAATCAAGCTGTGGCCATTCCAGTACCTGATTGCGGTGATGTTGATGGTCACGGCATTCGTCCACCTCGTGCAGGCACTGCTGGCGAGCCGCAGCAACAGGCAGCGCACATGATCGAAGGCCTGATCGGGTTTGGCGCCATGTTCGCGCTGATGCTGTTGCGCGTGCCGATTGCGGTCAGCATGGGCCTGGTCGGCCTGGTCGGCCTGGGCCTGATGCGATCCTGGCCGGCAGCAGTGTCGTCGGCGGCCGGCGAATTCATCGACATCGGCGCCTACACGCTGTCGGTGGTGCCGCTGTTCGTGCTGATGGGCAATTTCGTCACCCGCGCCGGGATGTCGAGCGACCTGTATCAAGCGGCGTATGCCTTCGTCGGTCATCGGCGCGGCGGGCTCGCGCTGTCGACGATTGCGGCCTGCGCCGGCTTCGGCGCGATCTGCGGTTCATCGATTGCCACCACCGCGACGATGGCGCGGGTCGCGATGCCCGAGATGAAGCGCTTCAACTACGAGCCCGCCTTTGCCGCCGGTTCGATCTGCGCCGGTGCCACGCTGGGCATCCTGATTCCGCCGTCGGTGATCCTGGTGATCTACGGCATCATGACCGAGCAGAGCATCGGCGCGCTGTTTGCGGCCGGCGTATTGCCGGGTCTGGTCGCCACCGGCTTCTACCTGCTGGCATCGATGTGGGTGACACACCGCCACCCGACCTGGGGGCCACCTGGCGAACGCGCCAGCTGGACCGCGCGCCTGCAGGCCTTGCGCAACATCTGGGGCGTGCTGCTGCTGTTCGCGATCGTGATGGGCGGCATGTATGGCGGCTTCTTCACACCGACCGAGGCGGCCGGCGTCGGCGCCACCGGCGGCTTCATCTTTGCCTGGGCGCGCGGCGCGCTGAGCTGGTCGGTGTTGCGAGATGTGCTGGTCGAATCGTCGCGTACCTCGGCGATGCTGTTCACCATCGTCATCGGAGCCTCGCTGTTCGCCAATTTTCTGAACTTCACCGAGCTGCCGTTGGCCCTGCTCGAATTCGTCAAGCAGTTCGATGTGCATCCGATGGCCGTGATTGTTGCGATCTGTGCGATCTACGTGGTGCTCGGCACCGCGATGGAAAGCCTGTCGATGATGCTGCTGACCGTGCCGCTTTTCTTCCCGCTGGTCACCTCGCTCGGTTTTGACCCGATCTGGTTCGGCATTATCATCGTCTGCGTGATCGAGATCAGCCTGATCACGCCGCCGGTGGGCATGAACATCTTCGTGTTGTCCAGCGTGGTGCCCGATCTGCCGACTACCGCCATCTGGCGTGGTGTCATACCGTTCATCTTTGCCGACATCCTGCGCATGGCAGTGCTGATCGCATTCCCGGCCATCAGCCTGTATCTGCCGCAGCTGCTGGGGCTCTAGTCGCAGCGGGTTCCGGATCCGGATGCAGGACAGGTCAGTGCTCCGACAGCCGCGCCTGGCCGGCCCGCCATTGCACCTGCGGATGCTGGGCGCGGTCGCCGCGGTTGCAGCGACCGGGCTGCTGGTCTTTGGCCTGGATCGGACCCCGGCTCCGGCGACCGCGCTGCGAGAACCCGCGGAGCTGCCGCCGATCGTCGTCTTGTTGCCGCCGCTTCGGATCGAACCGGCACCGCCAATCGCAGCCGATACCCCGGTTTCGGCCGAGCGACGCCGGCCGCGAAAGCCGGTGCAAGCGGCGCCCATTCCGTCGAACCGCGTGCAGCCGCAATCGGTCACGCCACCGACGATCCGGCTCGTTCCGCTGCCTGAACCGGCCCCGGCGCTGCCGGAACGGGCAGCGCTTGCCGAGCCGGCGGCGTCCGCTGCGAACGGACAAACCCCGCCCCGGCGCTTGCAGCTCGATGCCGAGGTGCTGCGATCGGCCGCGTCGGTCAGCCGAGGCCGCGTGATGTCGATGGCCGAGGCATCGGGCCGGGGCATCGACGACTCCAGCCGCTCAGCTCAGTCGCGCTGGACGCGTGCGGTCGGATCGGCAGGACGAGCCGATTGCCTCGCTGCCGATGACCAGGCGTCATTGTTGTCGGCCTTCTCGATCGTCGCCCGCGCGGTTTCGGGCAAGTGCCCCTGAAGTCGGCCGACTCGGCCCCCGCTCGGCCGGCCGCAATAGGCATCGTGCCGGTGACGTCGGTTTGTCTCAGCGTGCCGGGGCCGCGCTCACCACCTCGCCCAATTGCACGGCAATGGCATGTGCACCCGGCTTGACCGGCGCCGACTCGCCGCTGATGTCGCCCGCTTGCGGCATGGCATTGCCGCTCTTGCTGATGCGAGCGATCACGATCACCTCGGCGTGATCGGAAATCTTCGCGGTCGGCGCCATCGCCATGCTGTCGTCGAGCGTGAACGATATCGGCAGGTCCTTGACCTGTTTGCGCAGTACCGCCAGCGGCATGCGCGGCCCGCTGGCGGCGCGAGCGACGATGAAGACGGTGTCGTCGGCGGCTACCTTGGATTGCAGCGCAGATGCCAGCGTGACCGTGCCGCTGATCGCGCCGTTTGGCGCCTGCGGGGCGGGGGCCTTCGCAGTCTCGGTGGCGGCCGGGTTGCCGTCGGCCACAGCCGGCAGACCACTGAGCTGGCGCGCCTGTGCGATGCTCGACTGCACCTGCTGCAGAAAACCACTGTCGCGCGGCAGCACACGTTCGACCTGCTGCCATTGGCGCACCGCCAATGCATAGTCCCGGCGATCGAAGGCCGCGCTGCCCGACAAGGCCAGCGCCTTCAGGTTGCCGGGTTCGATCTCGAGCGCGCGCTGCACCAGCCGGCTCGGCTCGCCGGTCAGATTGCCGTTGTTCTTGGCCGCCAGGGCGTCGGCCAGATCGGCCATCAGGCTGGCGTCGTTGCCGGCCAGCGAAAGCGCCTTTCGGAAGGCGGCGATCGATTCGTCGGTTCGTCCCATCACCGCGTAGGCGCGTGCCAGCATGGTCTGCCCGACCAGATCGTCGGGCTGCTGTTTCAGCCGTTCGGCGAGGCGGTCGACCATCTCGCGAACCTGCGCTTCGGTGGGCGCGCCGGCCGGGTCGGTCGGTGCTGCCGGGCCGGCCGCTGCCAGGCTGGTTTCTGGTGTGTTCAAGGCCAGGTACGGTGAGCCGGTCCATGCATAACCGATCACCGCGAGCAGGACAATGCCGCCCAGCACCGAGGCTTTCATGATTCCCGATGGCCCGGGACGCGGACCGAGGTTCAGCGTCTGGGCGTCGGGCGACTGCGCTGGTGTGACCGCCGAGGCCGGGCTGGCGACGACGATGGCGACCAGCTCACGCTCCAGCGGCGCTCGCGCCTCGGCCAGGGCCTGCGCGCCGAGGTCGCCGCGGTCGTGCAGATCTTGCAGGGCCTGCAGCTTGTGCCGCAGTTCGTCGATCGTGTGGGTCATCGGGAAGTCGGAAATTGGCCGGCCGGTCGCGTGGGTTCGACCGGCGGTGCGGCATTGGGATCGCCCGGTGCGTCGATGTAGGGGTCGACCTCGGCTTCGAATTGTTCATCGCCGAGTCGGCTGCGCCGGCGCAGCACGACCACCAGCAGGATCATCCCGCCGACCAGCAGCAAGCCTGGAGCAAACCACAACACCGCGGTGCTGGGTTTCAGCGGCGGGCGGTACAACACGAAGTCGCCATAACGCGCGGTCATGTAGTCGAGGATCTGCTGACGGCTGTCGCCGCGCTCGAGCATTTCGCGCACCTGGCGGCGCAGGTCGACCGCCAGATCGGCATTCGAGGCAGCGATCGTCTCGTTCTGGCAGACCAGGCAGCGCAGCTCGGATGCGATATCGACCATCTTGGCTTCGAGCACCGGATCGGCCGCCGCCGGCGCTGCTTCCTTGGCCGAGACAGCACAGTTGAACGACAGCGCAGCGGCGAGTACCGATGCAAGGACGATGCCCGGCAGCGTCATGATCGGCCCGCCTGCAATTTGGCGAGCAAGGGGAGGATCCGCTCGCTGACCGCGTCCGGTGTCAATGGGCCGATGTGCTTGAACTGCACGATCCCCTTCTGGTCGATGACAAAGGTTTCCGGCACTCCGTAGACACCGAAGTTGATCCCGGTGCGTCCGTCGGCATCGACCAGAACCGCGGCGAACGGATCGCCAAGGTCACTGAGCCAGCGGGTTGCGTCGGCCGTCTTGTCCTTGTAGTTGAGGCCGTACACCGGCGCCAGATTGCGTCGCGCCAGTTCGGCGACAAGCGGGTGTTCGACCCGACACGGGCCGCACCACGACGCGAACACATTCAGCACCCAGACCTTGCCGAGCAGGTCGTCGCGGGCGATTCGTTGTTCGGGCTTGTTGAGGGTCGGCAGCGAAAAGGCCGGAGCCGGTTTGCCGATCAGCGGTGACGGCACCTCGCGCGGGTTCAGGCGCAGGCCGACCAGCAGAAAGGCCAGCAGCAGCGCGAAGACACCGAGTGGCAGCAGAAATCGAAGGCTCTTTCTCATCACGCACGCGCGCTGCCGGCCGACAAGGCATCGGTTGCGCCGGCCCGCGAGCGCACGCGGTAGCGCCGATCGGTGATCGCGAGCACGCCGCCGAGGGCCATCAACAGGCAACCACCCCAGACCCAGGCGATGAACGGCTTGACGTAGACCCGGACGATCCAGGCGCCACCGCCCACCGGCTCACCGAGCGAGACATAGAGGTCGCGCGTCAGGTGGGTCTCGATTGCGGCTTCGGTCATCGGCATACGCTGCACGGTGTAGATGCGTTTCTCCGGGTAAAGGTCGGACAGCTTGCGATCGTTCTGGCTCACTTCGAGATGGCCGCGTTTCGCCTGGTAGTTGGGGCCGGTTCCGTCGGTGACCCCGCGGAAGGTGAAGACCAGGCCTTCCACGGTCGTGCTGTCGCCGACATTCATCTTCACGTCACGCTCGACCTCGTGCGTGCGAACCATCGTGACGCCGATCACGAACAGCGCCACGCCGAGGTGGGCCAGCATCATGCCGACCATCGCACGCGGAATCTGCCGTATGCGGTACAGCGGATTCGAACGCACGCCGCCGGCCGGGCGGATCCGATCCCAGACATCGACTGCCAACGATGCGACGATCCAGAACGCCATCAGCAGGCCGAATGCCGACATCGCACTGAAGGTGCCGCTGGCCCAGGCGGCGCCGATAGCCGCCAGCACCGCGACGACGGCCGCCCAGCGCAGCCGATGGCCCAGCTCGGGCAGCTCGGCGTTTTTCCAGCGGGTCAGCGGGCCGATACCCATCAGGAAGACCAGCGGCGCCATCAACGGAACGAAGACGGTATCGAAATACGGCGGGCCGACCGAGATCTTGCCGAGCCCCAGCGCATCGAGGATCAAGGGATACAAGGTGCCGAGCAGCACCGCGGCCATCGCGACCACCAGCAGCACGTTGTTGGCAAGCAGCAGCGACTCGCGCGAGATCAACGCGAAGCGTGCTCCCAGGCCGACGCTCGGTGCACGCCAGGCATACAGGGCCAGCGAGGCGCCGACCGTGATGGCCAGGAAGATCAGGATGAACAGCCCGCGCGCCGGATCACTGGCAAACGAATGCACCGATGACAACACGCCCGAGCGGACCAGAAAGGTGCCGAGCAGCGACAGTGAAAACGCCATGATCGCCAGCAGCACGGTCCACGACTTGAAGCTGCCGCGCTTTTCGGTGACCGCCAGCGAATGGATCAGCGCGGTGCCGACCAGCCACGGCATGAACGAGGCATTCTCGACCGGATCCCAGAACCACCAGCCGCCCCAGCCGAGTTCGTAATAGGCCCACCAGCTGCCGAGCGCGATCCCGACCGTCAGGAACGACCAGGCCACCGTGGTCCAGGGCCGGGTCCAGCGGGCCCATTGCGCGTCGAGGTTACCGCCGATCAGCGCCGCAACCGCGAATGCAAACGCGACCGAGAAGCCGACATAACCCATGTAGAGCATCGGCGGATGGAAGATCATCCCCGGATCCTGCAGCAGCGGATTGAGGTCGCGGCCATCGACCGGCACGGGCAACAGGCGGTCGAAGGGGTTCGAGGTCATCAGCACGAACAGCAGGAAGCCGGCCGTCAGCAAGCCCATCACGGCCAGGATGCGCGCCAGCACCGCGTGCGGCAGGTGGCGGCTGAACTGCGCCACTGCAAAAGCCCAGCCCGATTGCATCAGCAGCCACAGCAGCATCGAGCCTTCATGGCTGCCCCAGCTGGCAGCGATGCGGAAATGCAGCGGCAGCGCCGAGTTGGAGTTCGACGCGACGTTGAGCACCGAGAAGTCGTTGCCGGCAAACGAGATCACCAGGCAGCCGAAGGCGAAGGCGATCAATGCGAACAGCGCCCGTGCGCTGGGGCGCGCCAAGGCCATCAGGTCGCTGCGCCCGCGCTGTGCGCCGATCAGCGGCAGGATGCCTTGCACCAGGCTCGCGCCGAGCGCCAGCCAGAGCGCGAAATGACCGAGTTCGGGAATCATTTCGGATCCCCCTGCACGACCGAATCGCCGAGTCGTGATTTTCCCTGCTGGGCCTTCTTCAAGGCTTCTGCGGCTTCAGGCGGCATGTAGTTCTCGTCGTGTTTGGCCAGCACCTCGCTCGCAACGAATACGCCGTCACGCAACTGACCCTGCGCGACCACGCCTTTGCCCTCCTTGAACAGGTCCGGCAGGATGCCCTGGTAACGCACCGGAATCGTCTTCGCGGTGTCGGTGACGACGAAGCTGACCTCGAGTCCTTCGCGCTTGACCGTCCCTTCCTCGACCATGCCGCCGAGCCGGAAGGTGCGATTCTTCGGCGCCTCCGCGGCGGCGATCTGGGTCGGCGAATAGAAGAACACCAGGTTGCTCTGGAAGGCATTGAGCACCAGCGCCGCGATGGCACCGACGGCGAGCACGACGCCGGCAGCCAGCGACAGCCTCTTGTAGCGGGGTTTCATCGATCAATCCTCATCAGGTTTGCGGGCCAGCTGGCGCCGCGCTTGCCGGTGCCGACGGGCGGCCAGCAGCGGCTCGACCACCATCAGCACCGCCGTCACGGCGTAGGCGCTCCACACATACAGACCATAACCGCCCATTGCGAAAAATTCAGACGCGCTGCCCCAGTTCATGCCGGCCTCCGGGCGAGTTCGCGGACCCATTGCGCATCCTGCTCGCGCTCGAGAATCAGCGCCCGCGTGCGGCTGAATGTCACTGCAAACGCATAGGCCCAAAACGCCAGCGTCATCAGCAGCATCGCGGTCAGCATCGTGCTGGCCATCTTCGGTGCGGCGGTTGCGCTGATGGTGGCGCCCTGGTGCAGCGTGTTCCACCACTTGACCGAGAAATAGATGATCGGCACGTTGATGCTGCCGATGATCGCGAGCAGTGCACCGGCTTGGTCGGCGCGCCGACGGTCGTCAATGGCATTGACCAGCGCCATGAAGCCCAGGTAGAGGAACAGCAGGATCAGCTCGGACGTCAGCCGGGCATCCCAGACCCACCAGGTGCCCCAGGTCGGCTTGCCCCACACCGCGCCGGTCCACAGCGCGACGAAGGTGAACATTGCGCCGGTCGGCGCGATCGCGCGCGCCACCATCGACGCCAGCCGGGCGTTGAAGGCCCAGCCGATGGCGGCCCAGAACGCCAGCACCAGATACAACACCATCGACATCCAGGCGGCGGGCACGTGGATGAAGATGATGCGGTACGAGTCGCCCTGGGTCGCGTCGGTCGGTGCAATGAAGAATCCGATATACAGCCCGACCAGACTGAGCCCGGCCACCATGGCCCAGAGCCACGGCGTCAGCGCACCCGCCAGTGAATAGAAACGGGCGGGTGCAGCGAAGGTGAACAGGCGGGTGCGCGGGGTCATCGGTCGGGTCGCGGGCTTGGCGGAGGAGGCGAGCGGGCTCATTCGGTGGCGATCCGCAGTGCCGCCGCGGTTGCCCACGGGGCGAGCAGGGCGGTGAAGATCAGCAGGGCGCCCAGCAGCGAGTAATGGGCCTGTGGATCCAGCCCGGATTCGATCGCCGATACCGCGCCGGTGCCGAAGATCAACGCCGGTATGCACAGCGGAACGATCAGCAGGATCAGCAGCACGCCACTGCTGCGCAGACCAAGCGTCAACGCCGCGCCGAGGCCGCCGAGCAGGCTCAACAACGGCGTGCCGAGCAGCAGCCCGATCACCAGTGCGGTGATCGACGCGGCCGGCATGTCGAACAGCAGGCCGAACAGGGGCGCGCCCAGCACCAGCGGCAGCCCGGTCAGCAGCCAGTGCGCCAGTGCCTTGGCGGCGCAGATCGACAGCGCGGAGTCGCTGCTCAGCAACATCTGCTCCAGCGAGCCGTCGGCGAAATCGCCCGCGTAGAGCTGGTTGACCGACAGCATCGACGCCAGCAATGCGCAGACCCAGACCACGCCGGGTGCGATCTGCCGCAGGGTCTGGGTCTCCGGGCCCACACCGAGCGGAAACAGGCTGATCGCGACCGTGAAGAAGGCCAGCGGGAGCAAGACGTCGACGCGTCGACGAGCGGCCAGCCGCAGGTCGCGGACCAGCAGGGCGCCGAACAGGTTTGGTGCGGCGTGCGCCGACGGCGTATCGAGGACGGCCGATGATTCGGCCACGGCGACCGGTGCACTCGCGACGCTGCGGTTCATGCGGCCACCGCCTCCGGCGTCTGCGATTCCCGGGACATCTGCGACCGATCCTGCAGGTCTTGCAGATCGAGCACGATCGGTGCGGGATCGCTCAGACCCAGCGGCAAGTGGCTGGTCAGCACGACGCTGCCGCCGCGCCGCGCCTGCGCACTCAGCAGGCTGTCGACGATCGAGATGCCGTCGCTGTCGAGCGCGTCGTAGGGCTCGTCGAGCAGCCACACGCCCGCCGCACCGGGGCGGGCCAGATCGAGCGCCAGGCGCGCCAGCGCGACGCGCCGCCGCTGGCCCTGCGACAAGGTGCGGATCGGTGCGTGGCTGCGACTCGCCATGCCGAGCGTCTGCAGCGCAGCGGCCAGTTCGGCAGATGCGGCGGGTAGGCCGTGGATCCGGGCCAGAAAACCCAGCGCCTCGATCGCGGTCAGATCATCCTTCAGCCCGTTGGCGTGTGCCAGGTAGAGCAGCTGCTGTCGGAATCCGGCGCCGGCTTGGCGCAGCGGTTGCCCGTTCCAGGAGATGACACCAGCGGCCGGAGTCGCCAGGCCGCTCAACAGGCGCAGCAGGCTGGTCTTGCCGCGGCCGTTGGCACCCCGGACCCAGACGATCTGGCCGGCGCCAACGCTCAGATCGAGCCCACGGAACAGCAGCCGATCGCCGCGCCGGCAGGCCAGGCCGGCGGCGGCGAGGCGGCCGACGCTGCTCGCGGTCGCTGGCGGTAGCGGACTGGAAATGGGCATCGCAAAAAAATCGGCAAGCGCGGGGAGCCGCGGAGAGCAACAGGTGCTGGCTGGCCCGTCAGGCGGGCCCGACCGGCAGGGGCAGCATCGGGTGGTTCAGGCAACCCGCAAGCATACCCGGCGACGCCAAACACCGGCCCGCTGGCGGGTCATCGGGCGCTCGGCGGTCGCCCTCGCATCCGCGCCGATCGCCACTGGGGCCACGCAAAGGCGATGCCCAGCGCCGCGCCGGCCAGCACGTCGTAGACCACGTGTTGCCGGGTCGCGATCGTCGACCAGACGATCGCCAGGCACCAGATGCCGTTGATCCAGCGCAGTGTCGTCGGCGCTGCCATCTCGATCAGCACCTGGTGCAGCCAGATGGCGGCGAATACGGCGAAGGCGACATGCATCGACGGGCAGGCATTGCCCGCCACATCGACGGTCTTGAGAAACTGGATCGACGGATGCCGGGTCCAGTCGACGCCGAAATCCGGCACCCTGCTTGGCCAGAACAGAAAGACCGCGAGCCCGGTCAACGACAACAGGACACTGGCAACACCGAAGCGCAGCAGTTCGGTCAGATTCTTCAGCAGCGCAGGTGCCAGCGACACATACAACCACAGCGAGAAATAGACCGGCAGGGCAGCCGGCTCGAAGCCGATCGCGTGGTCCAGCCAGATGGCGGGAACGACGCTGGGAACGAACCGGGGATGGCGCATGACCCAGAAATAGGCCAGGAAGAAAAGCCCGATGCCCAGCGTCGTCGCGGTCATCTTGACCCACCAGCCGGTGCAGATTCGTTCCCATGTTTGCGCCCGCCAATGCGACACACCGACGCGTCCGCCCCGGATTGCCAGGCCGTCGGCGGATGGTTCTGGATCGATGATGACTCCCCGGGCTGCGCTGGCGAGGCTCCAAGTATCCGACATCGCAGCGCGCCTTAGAATTCATCCCTTCGACCATTCGGTTTTCGCAGGGAGTGTCGTGTCTTCGTCCGCACAAGAAATTCAGCCTGGCGGCGGTCGTGATCCGTCGATCGGTCAGGCGCCGGCTCAGTCGAGCCCGGAATTGGAAGCAGAGTTGGCCGACTTGATGGTTCAGGCGCTGAATCTGGAGGTGACGGCGGCGCAGATCGATCCGGTGGCACCGCTGTACGGCGATGGCCTGGGCCTCGACTCGATCGACATCCTCGAAGTCGCGCTCGAAGTGTCGCGCCGCTACGGATTCGAATTGCGCTCCGACGACGAACACAACAAGCACATCTTTGCGTCGCTGCGCAGCCTGGCCGCGCATGTCGCGGCGCACCGGACGCACTGAACAGGCATGTGATGACGGCGTGGCGCCTGGTGATGGGGCTGCTGGCGGTCGCCGCCTATCTGGCGATGTCGCACTGGCTGACCTTGCACGCCGCGGATCGGCCCTGGGCGATTGCCGCCTGCCTGGCACCCTGGTGGATCGGGGCTGCGGTGGTCGCGCTGCGCCAGCGCGCGATGCTGGGGATGGCCGCGCTGCTGTTGGTTGCCTTGCTGGTGGGTCTGGTGGTGGCGCGCGGCGGGCTCGGCGACGTGCGCCAGCTCTATCTGCTGCAACATGCCGGCATCCACCTCGCGCTTGGTGCGATGTTTGCGAACAGCCTGCGAAGCGGCCACCTGTCGCTGATCGGCGGCGTGGCAAGCCGGGTGCATGGTGGGCTGACACCGGCGATGCAGGCCTATTGCCGTGCGGTCACGTTCTCGTGGGTGATCTATTTCGTCGGGATGGCGCTGCTCTCGGTGATCGTCTACCGATATTTCAGCTGGACCAGCTGGTCGACATTGGCCAATATCGTCACCCCGCTGGCGATCGGCGCCTGGTTCGTCGGCGAATTCGTGCTGCGGTACTGGCTGCACCCCGAGTTCGAACGGGCGACCTTGATGCAGGCGGCCCGGGCCTACAGCCGGGCTGCGCCGCGGTGAGCTACGGCGACACGACCGGTCACGCGATCGGCGAGGCGACGCCATTGCTGGTCGCGCCCGATCTCGACGCGCCGATCGCTTGGCGCGAAGGGCAGCCGATCAGCGGGCGGCAGTTTCTGGCCGACGCGTGCGCACTCGCCGAGCGCTTGCCGGCGCGCGGGCACATGATCAACCTCTGCGCCGACCGCTACCGGTTCGGCGTCGGTCTGGCCGCCGGCCTGTTGCGCGGCCACCTCAACCTGCTGCCGCCAAACATCCTGCCCGACACGCTGAGCGCACTGGGCCGTCACGGCGATGCGCCCTACATCCTTGGCGACGGTGCCGAGCTGGCTGATGTCGGGCTGACGCAGCTGCTGGTGCCATTCGGGCATGCTGCGATCGGCTCGGCCGGGAACATCCCGCAGATCGACGGCCGGCAGCTGGCGGTGTGCCTGCTGACCTCGGGTTCGACCGGTGCGCCGCAGCCGCACGCCAAGCGCTGGGACGACCTGTCCCGCAACATCCGCAGCGCGGCGTCGCGGCTGGCCGAGTTGATGCAGCGGCCGGATCTGCGAGGCCTGGCGATCGTGGCAACCGTGCCGGCGCAACACAGCTACGGGCTCGAGTCGACCGTCTTGCTGGCGCTGCTGGGCGGCGCATCCTTCGATGCCGGTCGACCTTATTTTCCGGCCGACATCGCCCTGGCGCTGCGTTGTGTGCCGCGCCCGCGCGCGTTGGTGACCACGCCGTTTCACCTGAAGACGCTGCTGCAATCGGGCATCGAATTGCCGCCGGTCGACCTGTTGCTGAGCGCCACCGCGCCGCTGTCACCACAGTTGGCGCTGCAGGCCGAACAGGCATTCGGTGGCCCGCTGGTGGAAATCTACGGTTGCACCGAGGCCGGCCAGGTCGCGAGTCGCCGCACAGTGGCCGGTGATCTGTGGCGCACATTCGATTCACTCACGATCAGCTTTCAGCCCGCCGAGGGTGATGAAACCGACCGATTCCTGGTCAGCGGCGGCCATGTGCGGGTACCGACTCCGCTTGCCGATATCCTGCAACTCGAAGGTCCGGATCGTTTCCGACTGCTCGGCCGGGCCAACGATCTGATTCACGTGGCCGGCAAGCGCAGTTCGCTCGGACACCTGAACTTTCATCTGAACAGCATCGACGGCGTGCTCGACGGCGCGTTCTGGTTGCCCGACGAAGTTGTCGACGCGGTGGTCCGTCCGATCGCTTTCGTCGTCGCCCCGCAACTCGATGCCACGCAAATCGTGGCGGCCTTGCGCAGCCGGATCGAGGCGGTGTTCGTGCCGCGCCGGATCGTCTTCGTCGACGCCTTGCCACGCGAAGCCACCGGCAAGCTGACCATGACGGCGCTGCGTCGGCTGGCGCACGAGCGCCGGCCCGGCGGCGCTGGCCCATGAATACGCGGGTCGTGCAGCGGGTGATCGCCGCCGACCATCCGGCCTTAGACGGCCACTTCCCGGGCAATCCGGTGCTGCCGGGTGTCGTGCTGTTGTGCGAGCTGCTGCAGGCGATCCGCAGCGTGCCCGACATGGACCGCGCGATCGGGACCGAACCGGTGCTGGTGGCGGTCAAGTTTCTGGCGCCGGTGGCGGCGGCCTGCTGCCTGCAGATCGAGCTGCGCCTGCAGCCGGGCGCATTGAACTTCGAGCTGAGGGCGGGCGCCAGCGTGGTGGCCAAGGGACGCTACCTGGCGCTGCCCGAGCCGGCGCACGCAGGGTGAGCGAACCCATCGCCGGGCCCGAAGCCCGCAGCTGGGCCCGGACGCCGGAGCGCAGCAATCGCTTCGCGCTGCGTCTGATGAGCTGGATTGCTTTGTTTGGCGGACGGCCGGTCGCGCGGCTGCTGCTGCATCCGATCACGCTGTATTTCATGCTGTTCGCGCCGACGCCGCGGCGCCATGCCCGCCGCTTTCTCGGCCGGGCACTCGGGCGTCCGGCGTCGTGGCGCGATGTCTATCGCAATGTGCATGCCTTCACCGCGACCATCCTCGACCGTGTCTACCTGCTCGGCGGCCGCAGCGACCTGTTCGATGTGCGGGTATTTCGCGAGGAGGTGGTCAAACAGACCCTGGCCGAAGGACGCGGTGCCTTCCTGGTCGGTGCCCATGTCGGCAGCTTCGAGGTGTTGCGCACGGTCGGGGCCGGGCGCAGCGGTCTGCGCATCGCGATGGTCATGTACCCGGACAACGCCCGCATGATCAACGAGACCCTGAGCGCGATTGCGCCGCACTATGTGCCGCAGATCATTGCATTGGGGCGCAGCGACTCGATGCTGGCGGTGCGTGACTGGCTCGATGGCGGCGGGCTGGCCGGGATCCTGGCCGATCGCGCGCTGCCGGGTGAATCGCAGCGTGGCGCGGGTGTGGCGATCGATTTTCTGGGCCACCCGGCGCGCTTCAGCGATGCCCCGTTCCGCCTCGCCGCCCTGCTCGGACGCAAGGTGATTCTGATGGCCGGGCTGTACCTCGGCGGCGCCCGCTACGATGTGCAGTTTTCGACGCTGGCCGATTTCAGCGAGCGCCTTGCCGACCCGGTTCAGCGCGAGGCCCGGTTGCGTGCAGCGGTGGTCGCATATGCCCGCGGGCTCGAGACAATCTGCCGTGAGCAGCCCTACAACTGGTTCAATTTTCATGATTTCTGGGGTGAAGACGAGTCCTGAGCGCGGCCGTGAACCGGCGGTCGGCAACCGGACCCGTCGTCGGGTGGTCGCTGCGCTCGCCTTGCTGATGTCGATGCTGGCGGGGCCGGCGCTGGCCTTCGATGTCGACGCCTTGATGGCGCAGCTGGCGCAACGTCGCAGTGGCGAGGCCGCCTTCAGCGAGCAGCGTTTTGTGCAGGGCATCGATGTGCCGCTGCAATCGAGCGGGGTGTTGAGCTTCGAAGCTCCCGACCGTTTCGTGCGTCGCACCCTGAAGCCGCGGCCGGAAAGCATGGCGGTCGACGGCAACCGGATCACCCTGACCCGCGCCGGCCGCAGCCGCAGCTTCAGCCTCGATGCGGCGCCGGACATGCTGGGTCTCGTCGAAGCCTTGCGCGCCACCTTGACCGGCAACGGCGCAACGCTGCGGCGTCATTTCAAGACCGAACTGAGCGGCGACGCCGAGCGCTGGAAGCTGGCGCTGGTGCCTCTCGAGCCCGGCCAGGTCAAACGGATCCGCATGTCCGGTCAGCGTGGCGAGTTGTCGCAGATCGAGATGGAGTTGCTGGGCGGCGACCGATCGTTGATGACAATCGAGCCGCTGCGCGCCGACAAGACGGCGGCCACCGCGACGCCGCCGTGAGCGCCGAGGCTGGGCGCGGGCCGCTATCGCCCGCCGGTGCCGGCCATGGCGCGCGGCGTGTCGTGCTGGTGGTGATGCTCTGGTGGATGACGATCGCGGGCGGGGCGTTCCGAGCCTTCGGGCGGGTATTTGCCGGCCGGTGTGTGAAAATTTGATTTCCAGCAGTCGATTTCTTGCATGTCCCTTGCCCCCGCTCCACTCTCCGCCGCCTGGCCGATGCCAGGTTTCCTGAAAGGCAGCATTGGTGTGCATCTTCTGGCCGCCGGCGCGGCGGCTGCGATGCCGCAGTACGCCGGATGGGCCGTGGCGGCGGTGGCGGCCAACCATGCGGTGCTGACGCTTGCCGGCCTGTTGCCGCGCAGCAGCTTGCTGGGTCCGAACATGACCCGGCTCGGCGATGCGTCGGGCGATGCGGGCCGGATCTGCCTGACGATCGACGACGGCCCCGATCCGCAGGTGACCCCGGCTGTGCTCGACCTGCTCGAGAGCGAAGGCATGCGCGCCAGTTTTTTCTGCATCGGCGAGCGCGCCGCCCGACATGCCACGCTGACCCGCGAGATCCTGGCCCGCGGCCACGATGTGCAGAACCACAGTTTTGTGCATCGACACAATTTTTCGCTGCTGGGGCCGCGTGGCCTGGCGGCGGAAATCTCGAGGGGCCAGCATGCGCTGTTCGACGTGACCGGACGCTGGCCACGCTATTTTCGGGCGCCGGCGGGCCTGCGCAATCCGTTCCTGGATCGGGTGCTGCATCGGCAGGGCCTGCAACTGGTCAGCTGGACCCGGCGCGGTTTCGATACCCGCGAATCCGACCCGCAGACGGTGCTGCAGCGCCTGACCCGAAACCTGGCGGGTGGTGACATTCTGCTGCTGCACGATGGCCATTCAGCGCGCAGCCCCGACGGGCGCGCGGTGATCATCGACGTGTTGCCCGGCCTGGCACGCGCCGCCCGGCTGACCGGCTTGCACTGGACCAGCTTGAGCGATGAGCTGGCGCTGCAGCGCGACCCCCACGCGGCCGCTGCCGCATCGCCTGCCACGGCGGAGCTTGCATGAACCGCGCCGGCAATTCGAACGCCGTTCAAGCCGAGCCGGTACCAAGCGACGCGTTGCAAGCTGAGCCGTTGCAAGCCGAAGCGTCGCAGGCCGATTCGGCGACACCTCCGGCGGCCGCCAAGGCACCGACCTTGGTGCGCCCGACGCCGGATCGCGCCTGGCGCCGGCTGGTGGAAGTCGCGCAGGGGCGGTACCGCGAATGTGGCCGCTTCGCCTGGTCGTTCGCGGGCGGCAAGCTCGGCTGGGATCCGGTTTTCCGCCATGTCCTCGAGCAAGGTCATATTCCCGCCCGTTCGCGGGTCGTCGATATCGGATGTGGCCAGGCGCTGCTGGCCAGTCTGCTGGCCGCTGTCGACGACGCCCATCGGCATGCCGGCTGGCCGAGCGAGTGGGCGCCGCCGCCGGTCGATTGCAGCTATGTCGGAATCGAGCTGATGCGCCGCGACGTGGAGCGCGCTCACACCGCCCTGGCTGCGTTGCAGGATCGGGTTCGGGTGGTCTGTGCGGACATGGTCGAAGCCGAGTTGCCGGCATGCGACGTGGTGGTGATCCTCGACGTGCTGCACTATGTGACGCAGCCGAAGCAGGAGGACTTGCTGGCGCGGCTTCATCGGCAGCTCGACCCGGGTGGCCGACTGCTTCTGCGCATCGGCGACAAGTCTGCACGGCGCGGTTTTGCCGCCAGCCAGTGGGCCGACCGCATCATCACCTCGGTGCGCGGCCATCGGGTGGCGCCGACCTTCTGCAGGCCGATGGCCGATTGGGTGGCGCTGCTCGGGCAAGTCGGTTTCGTGCGGGTGCGCAGCATCCCGATGAGCCGTGGCACGCCGTTCGCGAATGTGCTGCTGGTGGCCGACAAGCCATGACGCCGCTGGCGATCGCCGATTTCACGCTGGTCAGCGCGCTCGGAATCGGCCGCGAAGACCACCGCGCTGCCGTGCGCGAGCAGCGCAGCGGCCTGGCGCGGCGCGGCTTCGAGACCGCCGAACTCGATACCTGGCTTGGTGTGGTCGATGGGGTCGACGACCGGCCCTTGCCGGCCGCGATGGCCGATTACGAATGTCGCAACAACCGGCTGGCCTGGCTGGCACTGCAGACCGACGGCTTCAAGACCCGCGTCGAGCGGGCTGCTGCCCGCTGGGGCGCGCAGCGCGTCGGTGTGTTCCTCGGCACCAGCACCTCCGGAATCCTGCAGACCGAACAGGCTTATCGCCGCCGCGACCCGCGTGATGGCGCCCTGCCGGCCGACTTTCACTACGCGCAAACCCACAACAGCTATTCGGTCGGTGATTTCACGCGGCGGGCGTTGGCTTTGAGCGGCCCGGCCGCGGTGATCTCGACCGCCTGTTCGTCGAGTGCCAAGGTCTACGCACACGCAGCCCGGATGATCGAGCTTGGCCTGATCGATGCGGCCGTGGTCGGCGGGGTCGACAGCCTGTGCCTGACCACCTTGTACGGCTTCAAATCGCTGGAGTTGCTGTCGTCCGACATCTGCCGTCCCTGGGACCGCAATCGGCGTGGCTTGTCGCTCGGCGAAGGCGCTGCATTCAGCCTGCTCGAACGCAGCTGCGAAACCCCGGTGGCCTGGCTGCGCGGCGTCGGCGAGAGCAGCGACGGGCACCACATGAGCAGCCCGCATCCCGAAGGTGCCGGCGCGGTGGCGGCGATGCGCGCCGCACTGGCGCAGGCGGCGGTCGAGGCGGCGGCGGTCGATTACGTCAATCTTCACGGCACGGCCACGCCGAACAACGATTCGGCGGAAGATCTGGCCGTCGTCACGGTGTTCGGAACCGTGGTGGCCTGCAGTTCGACCAAGGGGGCGACCGGACATACGCTGGGAGCAGCCGGTGGCGTCGAGGTGGCGATGTCGATCCTCGCGCTGCACGACGGTCTGATTCCGGGCGGTTTGAACCTCACCGAGTCGGACCCGGCATTGCGTTGCAACTACCTGACCTCGAACCGCCCGTCTGCGCTGAAGCTCGTGGCCAGCAACTCGTTCGGTTTTGGCGGCACCAATGCCTGCGTATTGATCGGGGCCGTGCGATGAGCCACACCGGCATGGCTTTGCGGTTTTCCCTGCTCGGTGTCGGGCTGATCGGGCCGGGCATGGCCAGCTGGAGCGAGGCGCGGGCGGCACTTGCCGATCCGGCGCTCTGGCAATATTCGCCCACCGCGTTGTCGGCGCCGCAACGCCTGCCGCCGGCCGAACGTCGGCGCGCCGGCGACATGGTCAAGCTGGCGATGGCCATCGCCGACCAGGCCTGTGTGTCGGCCGGGCTCGATCCGGCCGGGTTGCCGACCGTATTCAGCGCATCGACCGGCGACGCGAGCAATTGCCACGCCTTGTGCGAGGCGCTGGCGGCACCCGAGCGCGTCGTCTCGCCGACCCGTTTCACCAATTCGGTTCACAACGCTGCGGCCGGCTACTGGCACATCGCGACCCGTTCGCAGGCGCCGTCGACCAGCTTGTGTGCGCTCGACGCCAGCTTCGGCGCGGGTCTGCTCGAAGCCGTGGCGCAATGCGCACATGATGACCGGCCCGTGCTGCTGGTGGCTGGTGACATGCCTTATCCGGAGCCGTTGCGCTCGGTGCGGAAGATCAGCGACATATTTGGCGTCGCGCTGATTGTCGGCCCGAGTGGAGCGCCAGGCGCGATGGCCGACGCCAGTCTGCAGATCGGCGGGGCAGACGACCCGGTGACCGCTTGCGACGACCCCGGCCTCGAGGTCATCCGACGCGGCGTGCCGGCGGCGCGCGTGTTGCCGCTGTTGCAGGCGCTGGCGCGTGGCGAAACCGATGCGGCGCTGGTCATCGACTATATCGACGGGCTGAGTCTGCGCTTGCAGCTGATGCCGGGCGGCTCGCGCTGAACCCGATGCAGACGACGTTGCCAGCAGGTTCACACGACAGTGTCAGCGCCGGCCCGCCGCTGACGCTCGATCACGCCGGCATCGCCGCGCTGGTGCCGCATCGCGGCCGGATGTGCCTGCTCGATCGCCTGTGTCGGTGGTCTGCCGAATCCGTTCACTGCAGCGCAATCAGCCACCGCGACCTGGATAACCCGCTGCGCGGCGAATCCGGATTGCTGGCACCCTGCGCGATCGAATACGCGGCGCAGGCGATGGCCCTGCATGGCGGCTTGCTGGCCGGCCGCTCCGGCCCGCCGCAGGGCGGTTATATCGCCAGCGTCAGGGACGTCCGGTTTGCGGTCTCGACCTTGCACGACATCGACGGCGAGCTGCAGATCCACGCACATCGGCTGGCCGGCGATGCCCAGCTCGTGTCTTATGGTTTCGAGGTCACCGATTCAGCCGGGCGCCGCTTGGTCGAGGGTCGGGCGACGGTGGTGCTGGAGCCGCCGGGGGGTGAACGATGAACAGCGCGGTGGCCCGTGGCAGCATCAATCAGCCGTCGATTCGACGCGCGCTGGTCACCGGCGCCAGCGGTGCGATCGGTGGCGCCATCGCACGTCGACTGGCGCGTGATGGCGCCAGCGTGGTGTTGCACGCCAATTCGCGGCCCGATGCGGTCGAGCGTCTGGCCGCGGAGATTCACACCGCCGGTGGCCGCGCCGAAACCTGCGTCTTCGACCTGACCGACGAAGCCGCCAGCCGCGCGGCCTGCGAGCGTCTGCTGCAGGACGGGACGATCCAGATCATCGTCAACAACGCCGGCATCCACGACGACGCGGTATTCCCGGGCATGACCTCGGCGAAGTGGCACCGCGTGATCGACGTGTCGCTGAACGGCTTCTTCCATGTCACACAGCCGCTGTTGCTGCCGATGCTGCGCACGCGCTGGGGTCGCATCATCAACATCTCGTCGGTGGCCGCGCTGATGGGAAACCGCGGTCAGGTCAACTATGCCGCTGCCAAGGGTGCGGTGAACAGCGCGACCCGCGCGTTGTCGCTGGAGGTCGCAAGCCGTGGTGTCACGGTCAATGCCATCGCCCCCGGCATCATCGAATCGCCGATGGCCGATACGGTCTTCGACAAGCAGGCGATCTCCCGGCTGGTCCCGCTGCAGCGTGCCGGAACGCCCGACGAGGTGGCGGCGCTGGCGGGATTCCTGTGTGGCGCGGAGGCAGGCTACATCACCGGGCAGGTGATCTCGGTCAACGGCGGCATGTGCTGAGCTCGTGAGGCCGCGGCTGGCCGGCGGCTCCTCACGACTGGCGCAGCTGCAATGCCATGCGCCGTGCGCCGATGCCGGCGCCGTAATAGTCGGGGACCCGGGCCGTCTCGATGAACCCGTGGCGAATGTAGAAATCGAATGCCGGCTTGTTCCCGGTGCGCAATTCGAGCCCGATCGATGCCAGGCCGGCAACCCGGGCCGAGGCCACCAGCCAGTTCAGCATCGAGCTGGCGATGCCGCGACGCTGGCGTGACGGCTGCACCGCGAGCAGCGACAAATGGCCGTGCTGGTCGCCGAACTGCATCGCCGCGAAGCCGCCCAGCTTCGAACCATCTTCCGCCACCAGCACGACCATGTCGGCGTCCTTGATCATCGCCGCGATGCGCTTCGGACGGTAGCGCCATTCGAGGCCGGTCTCGATCAGGTCGCGTGACATCGCGGCAATCAGCAACGCGTCGTCCTGCCGTGCCGGCCGCAGGGTGAGGGCGGAAAACTGGTTCATCGATTCGGGTACTAGCTCGGCAGTCTTCACAAGTCGACCGTTCGGGACGTCGCCAAGCGGGCTCAGTGACCGGTCTGATTATGGTGCGCCAGGCACGGCAATGCAGTAGAGTTTGCGCCTGCCTGCAGGCGCCCGCCTTGCCGTCGCGATGTGATCGGGCGTCCGCATTGACCGTGCACAACAACCGGACCTCCAGCATGCTTGAACTCCGACCATCCTGCGAGTGTTGCGACCGCGATCTGCCGCCGCAATCGGGCGACGCCAGAATCTGCTCGTTCGAATGCACCTTTTGCTCCGAGTGCGCCGATACCGTACTCAAGGGGCAGTGCCCGAACTGCGGTGGCGAATTGCTGGTCCGGCCGCGGCGGCCATTGGCGAAACTGGCAGCCAACCCGGCCTCGACACGACGTGTCCTCAAACCGGCCGGTTGTGCCGAGACCGCGCCGGGCTGAAACCGCGCGGCGATCGCCGCATCAAGACTGGAATGGGGGCTGGCCGCGCAGTTTTCGCAGCGCGAGAAACGGCAGCCGCAGCATGAATTCCAGCATCAGCCGCAGGTGCATCCAGCTCAGCAGCACGTTGTCGCGCACATAGCGGAAGTGAGAAACGCCGCCTTCGTCGGCCGTCAGATAACGGACCGGCGCATCGACATTGATCGGCCGGATGCCGCGCCAGGCCAGCCGCACGACGGCTTCGGTATCGAAATCGAAGCGACGCATCCAGGGTTGTGTGCGCATGACCGCAATCAGCGGCGCGATCGGGTAAACGCGAAAGCCGTACAGCGAATCGGCGATGCCCGCGCCCAGGGTTTCCAGATTGGTCCACCAGTTCGAGACCCGCCGGCCGCGCACCCGCAGCAGCGGCGCGCTGGCGTCGAAGACCGGACGCCCCAGCACCATCGAATCGGCTGCTCCGAGCGAATGCTGGATGAAGCTGGGGATCAGCGCCGCCGGATGTTGGCCATCGGCATCCATCGTCAGCGCATGTGTAAAACCGGTGGCCTGGGCCGCCTGCAGGCCGTGCAGCAACGCGGCACCCTTGCCCTGGTTGTACGGAAGCACCAGCAGTTTCAGGCCATGGTCCGACTGCGCTAGCGCCTGCACCGCATCGCCGGAGCCGTCGGTGCTGCCGTCGATGACGACCCAGACCGGCGTCCATTGCGCACGTGCCTCGCGCACCGTCTCGATCAGCTTGCGGCCGGTGTTGTAGCTCGGGATCAGGACCAGATGCCTGGCCGAACTCATGCCGACCGTGCCTCCGAATGTTCGGCGCTGGCAAGGGTGGTGGCCGTGGCCGGTGCACGCACACCGGCGCCGAAATATTGCTCCAGCCGGCGCTGCAGTTCGTGCGCATCGGCGGACGGCGTGAAGCGCTCACCGAGTCGAACCCTGAAGACGATCGGCAGCGGCGGCACGCGCCAGATCGGCCAGCCTTTGCCGAGGTAGGGCGAGGCGGTGTCGATGAAGACGGTTTGTATCGGTGCCCCCGCCAGCTTGGCGATCAGCGGTGCCGCGCTGCCGAACGGATTGACCGGCCACCGCGTGGTCCGGGTCCCTTCGGGGAAGATCACCAGTTGACCGCCATCTTTCAGATCCTGCACCGCGAGCCGAACCATGCCGCGCGCCGAATCGTTGCGGATATAACGCGCCAGCCGCGCGCCGGCGCCGAGGAAGATGTTGCGCATCAGGTCGGCCTTCATGATGCAGGCACTGCGCGGCAGGCGAGCCACCAGGATCAGCGCATCGAGCATGCTCGGGTGATTGGCCACGATGATCAGCCCGGGCTCGTCGCGCAGGCTGTCCAGCGCGTCGGATTCGAGCACCAGGATGCCCGAAGCCGCTGCGAGCGTCCAGTAGGCATGGTAGATCCGGCTGATGGCCCGGCGTCCGAGTTGCTTGCCGGTCTGCTCGCCGATCAGCGGATGGATCAGCGCCGCGAGCAGATTCCAGACCAGCGAGATCAGCCCCAGGCCGAGCAGCAGGCCGAACAGCACGGCCGTCGACGCAAGGGTGCGCAGGGCCTGCATGGCTTCAATCGTCGACCAGAACCAGCGTCGATGATCGGCTGAGCACCCACGACACCGCGAAGCCGATCGACACCTGGTTGCGTTGCCGCACCAGCGGGCTGTCTTCGAAGCGTGCGCCGGCCAGGTTGTCGAAACGCATGAACGCGCCGAGCCAGCGGTCCCCGTCCCGGCGTGAGGCGGCCAATGTCAGCTGTGCGCCGCCGTATCCGCCGGGTGATCGGTAGGCTGGTCGGCTGGGGGTCGCTTCGCTGCTGCCGACATCGTAGAAATAGCCGTTGAAGCGCCGATTCGCCAGCTGCACACCCGTCTGCAGGCCGATATTCCAGCCGGAGAAGCGGTTCAGGTCGAGGTTCAGATTCGGCGTCGCGATCCAGCCGATGACCTGTGGCTTCGATTCGATTGTCATCGCTGCCCGCAGCGGCGCGCGCAGTTCGAGCTTCCAGCCGGGTCCGTCGGCCAGTTTCAGGTTCAGGTTCGGGCCCAGCTCGATGGTCGGCCGCAGGTCGGCCATGCCCTCGCGGGCCCGGTTGTCGTCGCTGCGGGTCGGCGCGCTGGCGGCCAGACTCAGGTCGACATGCAGCCGATCGGTCTCGAGCAGCACGGCACGCGCACCATCGCGGTCGGCCTTGAAGATCTCGCCGCGGTAGACCACATAGGGCACTGGCAGGACCAGGCCATGCGACTGGTCGGATCCGCGGTAGTGCGGCAGGCGCAGGCCGGCGACACCGGCGCCGAGTTCCCACAGCGGACGCTCGGCCGCGTGGGCCGTGCACAGCGATGCCGTCGCCGCCAGGCACACCAGACTACGAACGGCTTGTGCGGCCAGCATGGCCGGGGGGGTGGACGCGGTCATCGGGCCTCGGCGACTTCGTCGCGCAGATTGATCTTGCGCTGGCGCCAGCCGCGAACACTGCGCCCCAGGTGACGCAGCGAGATCACGTAGTAGATCGCCTTCAGCGCCCACAGCGACGGCTTGATCGGGCTCTTGCCGTACAGGTCGCCGGCCAGCAGCGCCAGCAGCGCCTCCTTGACGCGCAGCGGGTTGGCCGGATACATGAACAGCTGCCGGATGGTCGGATTGGTGACGCGGAAGATGAACCAGGAGAATTCGTTCGGCCCTTTGCGAACCAGTGCCTCGTAGCGCCTGCGCGCGGCGGCCGCGCGCGCAGGCTGATCGAGCCGGCTCGCCACCACCTCGGCGCCATCGAAGGCATTGCGCATCGCCAGATAGACGCCCGACGAAAACATCGGGTCGATGAAGGTGTAGGCGTCTCCCAGCAGCAGGTAGCGATCGCCGCTGGCGTGGTCGCTGCTGTACGAATAATTGCCGGTGGCATGCACCTCGTCGCCGACCAGTCGGGCGTCGGACAGGCGCGCGGCCAGCTCGGGGCACATCGCGATGGTGTCGGCAAAAAATTCGGGTAGCGGCTTGTTGCGTGTCTTCAGGTAGTAGGGCCAGCAGACGACACCGACGCTGGTGGTGCCATCCGACAACGGGATGAACCAGAACCAGCCGTGCTTGAACCACATCAGGCTGATGTTGCCTTCGCGGCGCCCCGGCAGGCGGTGGGCGCCGGTGTAGTGGCCGAACAGGGCCGACGAGTTGTGGCGCGGATTCTTGTGCTTGCAGCGAAACTTGTTGGCCAGCACGGTGTCGCGGCCCGACGCATCGACGACGAATGCGGCGCGCCAGCTGGCCCGCCCCTGGGCATGTTCGGCTTCGACGGTGGCGCCGGCCTCATCGAATGCGACATCGCGTACCCGCCAGCCTTCGAGCGCCGATGCGCCCTGGGCGCCCGCGTTGCGGAACAGCAGTTCGTCGAGTTCGGAGCGTCGCACCTGCCACGAATACGGCTGGGTCTTGTCCCAGGCGTCGGCAAATTCGAGGTAGCTGCGGTGATCGTGATCGGGCGAGACGAACTCGATGCCCCATTTGGGCATGCCGATGCGTTCGACCTGATCGCGCACGCCCAGCCGTTCGAACAGCTCGGCATTACCCGGCAGCAGCGACTCGCCGATGTGAAACCGCGGGTGCACCGCCTTCTCGAGCAGGACCACACGCCGGCCCTGGCGCGCCAGCAAGGTCGCGATCGTCGAGCCGGCCGGCCCGCCGCCGATCACGAGCACATCGCATTCGTGTGACGACCCGCTGGACTCCGGTCGATTCATCGGTGTCCGGCCCCAGGCGCAACGGTCGGCGGCATCGGTTTGACTGCCGTGAATTCGGAGAAGATGCCGAGCTGCCGTTCACGGCGCACCTGCTCGAAGCCGACTGCGCGCAGCGCCTCGATCACCGCCTCGCCGGACATGCAGGCTTCGATCGTGTCCCAGTAATAGCGCCACAGCTCGGCAGTGTCGGTCTGGCGCGCCACCACGCGGGCGATCAGCGGCACGACTGCGCGCATGTAGGTTTTCAGCAGCCCGCGCGCGAACGCGCCATCCGGTTTGCTGATTTCCAGAATCAGCAGACGACCACCCGGCCGCAGCGTACGGTGGAACTCGCTGAAAGCGGCATGGATATCCGAGATGTGGCGCAACGCATAGCCCATCGACAGAAAATCGCAACTCGCATCGGCGCATGGCAGGGCCTCGGCACGGCCGGCGCGCAGATCGACACCGGGCAGGTCGATCTCGCCCATCATGCCCGGGCTGGGGTCGACGCCGATCAGGCTGCCAGTGGTGCCGATCAGTTGCAGCGCCTCGCGCGCCACCAGGCCGGTGCCGATGCCCACGTCGAGCACGCAGTCGCCGCTGGCCAGCCCAGCGCGCCGCAAGGCTTCGCGCCGATACCACGGGCCCGAGCCGAATGCCAGCACCCGCTCGATTCGGTCGTAGTCCGCGGCGGTGGCGTCGAAGATGCGACGCAGGTAGCGCGTGTGTTCGGCTTCGTCGCCGTAATAGGCGGGCAGGGGAGTGTGGGGCAGCAACGCCTGCTTTTCGACGATCGACGGGTGAGGCGTTTCCATGCCGGGCATTATCGCCAGATTGAACAGGCCGCCCGGCGTGGCGGGCGTTGCGCGCGCTGCTGGTGCTGCTGGTGTTGCTGGTGTTGCTGATGTTGCTGATGTTGCTGGTGTTGCTGGTGCTGCTGGTGTCGCTGGTGTTGCTGGTGCTGCTGGTGTTGCTGGTGTTCTGTGGGAGACGCCTTCAGGCGCGATCGGTGCATGTCCGCGGCCCATCGCGCCTGAAGGCGCTCCCACAGAAATGCCGATCGAATGCCCGAAGCGTTGGCGAACGGCTTCAATCTTCATGGCACCAGCCTGGCGCCGCTTTGCAACAATGCCGCATGGACAGGATCGAAGCGTGTGTGATCGGTGCCGGTGTCGTCGGCCTGGCCGTGGCCCGTGCCCTGGCGATGGCCGGACTGGAGACCGTGGTGCTCGAGCAGGCCGATGGCATCGGCACGTCGACCAGTTCGCGCAACAGCGAGGTCATCCACGCCGGCATCTATTACCCGGCCGGCTCGCTGAAGGCTCGTCTGTGCGTCGAGGGCAAGAACCGGCTCTACGCACACTGCGATACACATGGCGTGCCGTATCGGCGCTGCGGCAAGTTGATCGTCGCCGCGGACGACACCCAGTGCGCCGAGTTGCGGCAGATCGAGGCGCGCGCCCTTGCCAACGGCGTTGCGGATCTGCAGTGGATCGATGCCGCCGGGTTGTCGCACCTCGAACCCGAACTTCGTGCTACCGCCGCGTTGCTGTCGCCATCGACCGGCATCATCGACAGCCACGCGCTGATGCTGTCGCTGCAAGGCAATCTGGAGGCCGCGGGTGGCGCAATTGCGTTCGCGTCGCCGGTGCTGGCAATCGAAGCCGCCGACCAGGGTCATGTGCTTCAGGTGGGCGGCGCCGACGCGATGTCGATCGGCGCGGGCATCGTCGTCAACGCGGCGGGTCTGTGGTCACCGGCGTTGGCGGCCCGCACCCGCGGCTTGGGCGCCGACTGGGTTCCCGAAGCGCGCTTCGCCAAGGGCAACTACTTTTCCCTGGCCGGCCGGGCGCCGTTCTCGCGCCTGGTCTATCCGATTCCACAGCCCGGCGGGTTGGGTGTGCACCTGACGCTCGACCTCGGCGGCCAGGCGCGTTTCGGCCCCGATGTGCAGTGGCTCGACATCCACGCGCCCGAGGCGATCGACTACCGGGTCGAGGCCTCACGCGCCGATCGTTTCTATGCCGAGATCCGGCGCTACTGGCCGGGCCTGCCGGACGGCGCGCTGCAGCCGGCCTACAGCGGCGTGCGGCCCAAGCTGTGGCTGCCCGGCGACGCTGGCGAGGCGCCGCTGCACGACTTCATCATCGACGGCCCGCAACGCCACGGCGTCCCCGGGCTGGTGAATCTGTTTGGCATCGAGTCGCCCGGGCTGACCGCCTGTCTGGCACTGGCGGATGAGGTCTGCGCGCGTGTTTTGCCTGGACGGCCGCCAGGCGTGTTGGCTTGAACTCTCAGCCGGCGCGAATTGCTTCTTCCGCAGTGCGCAGCGCGCGCTCGGCCGCCATCGGCTGCCACTGGCCGTCGATCAGGCACTGGTGCGGACCGAACTGCGACTTGTAGGCCATCTTCGGACTCTGCTCGATCCAGTAGCCGAGATAGACATGTTGCAGCCTCAGCTGGCGCGTCTGCTCGATCTGCCACAACACGTTGTAGGTGCCGTAGCTGGTGCGGGGCTCGGGTTCGTAGAAGGTATAGACCGCCGACAGGCCGTCGCTCAGCACATCGAGGATCGACACCATCTTGAGCTTGCCCGGCGCGTCGCTGCCATCGGCAGATGGTTCGCGAAACTCGACCAGCCGCGAATTGACCCGGCTCTGCAGCAGGAACTGGGTGTATTGATCGATGCTGTCGTGATCCATGCCGCCGCCGCTGTGCCGGCCGCCCTGATAACGCAGATACAGCTGATAGTGCTCGGGCACGAAGCCCAGGCGCAGCACGCGGGCCTGCAGATCGGCATGTCGATTCCAGGCGCGGCGCTGGCTGCGTGTCGCCTCGAAGCTGGCCACCGGCACGCGCAGCGGCACGCACGCGCGGCAGCCGTCGCAATATGGTCGATAGGTGAACATGCCGCTGCGCCGGAAGCCGTTGCTGACCAGGCTGGAATAGGCGTCGGCATGAATCAGGTGGCTGGGCGTCGCGACCTGCGAACGCGCCAGCCGGCCAGCCAGATAGCTGCACGGATACGGCGCGGTGGCGTAGAACTGCAGGGTCGCGAGCGGGAGCTCTTTCGGATGAGTCACGTGCCGGAATCCTCGGGCCTGGGCTGCTGGGGCTCGATGTCGAGCAGGTGGCGCCACAGGCCCGGATGATAGGTCCAGTCGGCAGGCTCTTGCAGCGTGACCGTATCCCGCAGATGCTGCTCGAAGCGGCTGCGCGGCCATTCGGCGGCGCCCAGCGAGGCCAGGTGGCCGGTATTCTGCTGGCAGTCGATCGCCTCGATCCGGTGTTCCCGGCACAGGCAGACGAGCGCGGCCAGCGCGATCTTCGAGGCGTCGGTGCGGCGTGAAAACATCGATTCGCCGAAAAACATCCGACCCAGGTTGACCCCGTACAGGCCGCCTGCCAGCTCGCCGTCGATCCAGGTCTCGATGCTGTGCACGACGCCGAGCCGGTGCCAGTGGCGGTAGGCCTCGATCATCGGCGCGACGATCCAGGTGCCGCTTTGTCCGGATCGCGCGCTGCCCGCACAAGCGGCGATCACGGCATCGAAATCGCTGTCGATGCGGATTTCGCAACCCGGCGTGCGAACGAATTGAGCCAGCCGCTTGCGCAAGGAGCGCGACAGCTTGAAATCCCGGATCTGCAAGACCATCCGCGGATCCGGCGACCACCACAACACCGGCTGGCCGTCACTGAACCACGGAAACACGCCGCGGCTGTAGGCCTCGTGCAGGCGCTGCGGAGTCAGGCTGCCGCCAGCGGCGAGCAGGCCGGGCACCTCCGAGTCGGGCGGCAACGCGGCCGAGGTGTCTGGCAAGGGGTCGTCGTCAGCCAGTAGCCAGGTAATCATCACGCGTGCACGGTGTTGCCAGTCGCCATGGGTGCAGTGTGCGGCATCGGCGCCGACCTCGCCTCGACACCATCGGCAGCCGCTCCCCCCGAGGGGTGCGCCCCTCGAAACCGTCCGAGGTGGGATGGCTGGCGCTGCGCTGCGGGCAGAAACTGACGCCAGGCCAAGCAGACATCAAGAACCTTGCCCACACGAACAACAGGAGCGATGACCATGACCACACTGAATTTTCGCCTTCCGGCCAACCGCAGCGACCTGAGCTCCCGCCCGCCTCGCCGCGCGGCAAGCCTGCCGCGCCTGCCGCTGGAGCGCGCGTTCGGGCAGCCGGTGCAACCGGTCAAGAAGATGGACGCAGAAGTGGCTGCGCTGATCGCCCTGCGCCACCTTGGCGCGCGCGAGTTGCAGCTGCAAGCCCTCGACGCGGGTGCGGACGAGGCAGAGATCGGCTCGAGTGGCTGGTTCAACTCGACCTGGGAACTGGCCAACGGTCTCGATATAGCCGAAGGTCTGCCGACCGATCTGCCGCTCGATGGCTGGCTGCAGTTCTACCTCGCGGCCTGAAAAGCTCGACGGCGCCGCTCAGCGCGCCAGCAGCGCCGGTTTCAACACGCCGACCGCCAGTGCGGTGCCGAACAGGATCACCGCGCAGCCGATCAACATTTCGAGCGTGACCTGTTCGCCCAGAAACATCGCCCCCCAGCCGACTGCGAATGCCGGGATCAGAAAGGTCACCGTGATCGCATTGGCCGGGCCGACATTGGCGATCAGCCGAAAGAAGATCACATAGGCCAGGCCGGTACAGAACACGGCCAGCGCCGCCACCCCGGCCCAGGCGACCGGGCCTGGCGTCACCTCGGGCCAGAAAATGATCCCCGGCACGGTCAGCACCAGGGTCGCCGAGAGCTGGCTGCCTGCGGCAACCGCCATCGTCGGCACGCCGGCCAGATGACGTTTCGTGAAATTGGCCGAGAAGCCGTAGGCCGCTGCGGCGATGATGCAGGCCAGCACCGCGAGTAGCGTCGAGCCGCCACCGGCACCGCTGCCGATCCCGGACTTGCTGACCACCAGGCCGATCACGCCGATGAAGCCGATCAGCAGCCCGACGGTTCGTGACAGGTTAAGGCGGTCGTTCAGCCACAGCCAGGCGAGGGCCGCCGCGAACAACGGCGATGCCGCGTTGAAGATGCTGCTCAGCCCGCCGCTGATGGTCAGCATGGCGTAGGCGAAGGCCAGAAACGGAATCGCCGAATTGGTGATGCCGAGCATCAGGATCGGCTTCCAGTGCTGGCGCAGTGAAGGGAGTTCGCGTCGGTATACGACCAGCGGGATCAGCACCGCCGCCGCTCCACCGACACGCAAGGCGGCCAGTGCGACCGCGCCGAATTGCCCCGCACCGACCCGCATGAACAGGAAGGATGCACCCCACAGGGCAGCCAGACTGATCAGTTCGATCAGGTCGCGAGGCTTCATGCGGCGGCCCGAAGCGGCGCCGCGGTCAGTTCCATTTGAAGCGGTCCGGCCATGCGGCCTTCCAGCGCGAGCAAGGCCCGTTTGCGATCGAGACCACCGGCATAACCAGTCAGCGCACCGCCGCTGCCGATGACGCGGTGACAGGGCACGATCACCGAGACCGGATTTTTTCCAACCGCGCCACCGACCGCGCGCACTGCCGCTGGTGAGCCGACGGCGCGGGCGATTGCCCCGTAGCTGCTGGTCTGGCCAGCCTCGATCAGCAGCAGCGCGCGCCAGACGGCGAGCTGGAACGGTGTGCCATGCAGATCGAGCGCTTGCGTGAACGACACCGCGCGACCATCGAAATAGGCGCTCAGCTCGTCGATTGCCGCTTGCAGCAGCGGGTCGTCGTTGACGCTCGGCGCCGCAAGTTCGCCAGGATGGTCCTTCTGACCGGCGAACCACGCCCCGGCGAGGCCGACCGGTGTTCTGGCCAGCAGCAGGTCACCGAGCGGCGACCGCCAAGTGGTCTGGGCGCTGAGTCGGCCCGGCAGGCTTGAAAGCGTGGTGGTCATGGGTTCGATTCCTTCAGATTCGGGCGGTTGCGAGGCTGTTCCAGAGTCGGAGCACCGCATAACTGCGCCACGGTTGCCAGGCTTGCGCGAGCTGCGCAGCCGCCGCGCTGCGGGCTGCCAACGAGGTCGGATTCCGACCAGGCCGTGCAACCGGTGTTGCATCGATCGGCTTCGCTTCGGAGGAAGTATTTCCGCGCAGCGCGTCGATCGCCTTCAACACGGCGACATCGCCCGGCGGAAACGAGTCGGGCCAGGCCAGCGCCCGCATCGCGATGTAGTGCGCGGTCCACGGGCCGATGCCGGGCAGCGCACACAAGGCGCCGATCAGCTGTTGCGGCGATGCGCCGGCCGACATCCTCTCGGCGAGCGACGGCCAGCTGGCGGCGAGCGCGATGATCGCCTGCGCGCGGCTTCGAATGATGCCGAGGCTGGCAATCGAATCGACCGGTGTAACCGCCAGCGTGGCCGGATCCGGGAAACAGCGGTTGATCGATGTCCAGGGGGTCTGGATGGTCTGGCCGTGCCGCTCGACCAGGCGGCAGGCCAGGGTGCGCGCTGCGGCCACCGTGACCTGCTGGCCGAGGATTGCCCGCACCGCCAGTTCGAAGCCGTCGAGGCTGCCCGGCAGGCGCAGGCCCGGCTCGCCCGGCAGATCGCGCAAGGCCTGGTCGATCACCGAGGGTTGCGCATCGAGGTCGAGCCAGCGTCGGACCGCGGCGATCAGCAGGCCGCTGTGCGACAGCAGCGACGCCGAAAATTGCAGTCGCACCAGTGGACGCGCCGGATCGAATTGCACCTGCACCCAGCCAGCCGGGCTGCGGTCGACGCCCGACAAGGCACCGACCCGCAGGCTGCGGCGCAGGCCGCTCGGCTCGACCACTTCGATGCCGGGAATCGCCCGTCCGGCGAAGAATCCGAGCAGCCGGTCGCGGTCCAGGGGCGGGCGGTAGGCCAGCTGGACGCTGATCTCCGAGGCAGCGCCGGGCGGCACGGTACTGCTTTCGACCCGCAGACGGCCCGGGTTGAGTCGATAACGTTCGACGAATACCGCATTGAAACGGCGCAGGCTGCGAAAACCGCTGGCCAGTGCGACCTGGGTGATCGGCAGGCTCGTCTCGGTCAGCAACTGCTTGGCCAGCAGCAGCCGCCGCGTCTGCAGATATTGCAGCGGGCCCACGCCGTGTTCGCTGAAGAAGATTCGCCGCAGATGACGGTCGCTCACGCCGAGGCGCAATGCCAGTGCGGCGATCCCGGCCGAATCGCCGATCACCGTCCATTGGTCGAGCAGCAGCGCGGCCTGGCGCGCCAGCGTTCGCGAAGCGTCCATCACCGACCAGGCCTCGCCGTCGCCTGGTGCCAGTTCCGGCCGGCATTTCAGGCACGGCCGATAGGCGGCCGCCTCGGCCCGCGCGGCGGACGAGAAGAAGTGGCAGTTCTGGCGCTTCGGTGTGCGCACTCGGCAGATCGGCCGGCAGTAGATGCCGGTCGAACTGACGCCGACGAACAGCTTGCCGTCGAAGCGGGCGTCGCGGGCGACGATCGCCTGGTAAGAGGCGTCGGCGTCCGGCGCTGACCGCACGGAGGCGATGTTGCCCACAGCAGCGGGCAGTGCCTCTACCAATTGGCTCTCGCGTGATTCCATGCCGTCGATCATAGCCAGACCATGCCCGCACACTCGCCGTTTTCGGACATCTGGATCGAGCCTGTTGGACGGCTGTCGGAGGGCGCCGCAAGGGGCTACTTACAATGCGTCGCACCTCAATCGCCGGTTCTCCCATGCAGGTTTCAGCGTCCAGTTTCAAGGCTTACGACATCCGCGGCGTCGTCGGCAACGGCATCGACGAGGCTTTCGCCGAACACCTCGGGCGCGCATTCGGCAGCGAGGCGGTGGCCGCTGGCGAGAAGGCGGTTGCCGTCGGCCGCGACGGCCGCCTGTCGGGACCTGCGCTGTCGGCCGCACTGATGCGCGGCCTCGCGTCGACCGGACTGGACGTCGTCGACCTCGGCCCGGTGACGACGCCGATGTTGTATTACGTGGCCGCGACCCGCGGCCGGCGCGGCTGCCACAGCGGCATCCAGGTCACCGGCAGCCACAACCCGAAGGATTACAACGGCTTCAAGATGGTGCTGGCCGGCCGCGCGATCTATGGCGACGACATCCAGAAACTGCGGCAGCGCATGGAGGCTGAAAACTACACCCGAGGTAGCGGACGCACCGGTGCGATGGACATCGGCGATGAATACCGCGCGCGCATCGTCGGCGACTGCAAGCTGAAGCGGCCGCTGAAGATCGTCGTCGATTCCGGCAACGGCATCCCCGGTGCCTCCGCGCCCGGCACCTTGCGTGCGCTCGGCTGCGAGGTGATCGAGCTGTATTCCGAAGTCGACGGCGATTTTCCGAATCACCACCCGGACCCGAGCAAGCCCGAGAACCTGGCCGAATTGATCCGCACCGTCAAGCGCAGCGGCGCCGATCTGGGCCTGGCCTTCGACGGCGATGGCGACCGGCTCGGCGTCGTCACGCGGGACGGCAACATCATCTATCCGGATCGGCAGCTGATGCTGTTTGCCACCGATGTGCTCAAGCGCAACCCGGGTGCGACCGTCATCTATGACGTGAAGTGCACCCAGCGCCTCGCACCGGTGATCCACAAGGCCGGCGGCAAGCCGTTGATGTGGAAGACCGGGCATTCGCTGATCAAGGCCAAGCTGAAGCAGATCAAGTCGCCGTTGGCCGGTGAAATGAGCGGTCACATCTTTTTCCGCGAGCGCTGGTACGGCTTCGACGACGCGACCTATACGGCCGCGCGGCTGCTCGAGATCGTCTCGCGCAGCAAGGATCCGAGCAAGCTGCTGAATGCGCTGCCGACCAGCTTCAGCACCCCCGAGCTGAATGTGCCGTGTGCCGAAGGCGAAGCACCCGAGGTGGTTGCGAAATTGCTCGAGACGGCGCGTTTTCCGAGCGCCGAGCAGATCATCACGATCGATGGTCTGCGTGCCGATTTCAAGGATGGTTTCGGCCTGATCCGCTCGTCGAATACGACGCCGGTGCTGGTGATGCGGTTCGAAGGCCACAACGCGAAAGCCTTGCAGAGAATCCAGGCCGCATTCATGCAGGCGCTGCTCGCGGTCAAGCCGGATGCGCAGATCGCCGCCGCGGCGCATTGATGCGGGGCCGATGCGGGTCCTGATCGTCAAGCTGTCTTCGCTCGGCGATGTGGTGCATGCGCTGCCGGTCCTGCGCGACCTGCATCGTGCGTTCGACGCGGTCACCATCGACTGGGTTGTCGAGCCGGCTTTCGCGCCGCTGCTGAAGCGGGTCGACGGCCTCGGCGACATCATCGAGCTGCCGCTGCGCCGCTGGCGCAAGGCGTGGTGGACGGCTGCGGTGCGGGCCGAGTTCCGCAGCTTCCGTCAGCGCTTGCGGCGCGACGCCTATGACTGCGTGATCGATCTGCAGGGCCTGACCAAGTCGGCGCTGGTGGCGCGGCTGGCGCGGGGGCAAAGCGTCGGTCTTGCGAACCGCACCGAAGGCTCCAGCCACGAGGCGCCGGCGCGCTGGCTGGTCGATCGCGCGATCACGGTGCCGAGTCGGGTCCATGCGCTGGACCGCTCGAGAATACTGGCCGCCGCGGCGCTCGGCTATGTGGTCGAGGGCCCGGCCCGCTTCGGGCTGCAGGCCGCGCAACCGGTCTCGGCGGAAGCGCTCGACGAGCCGCTGATGGTGTTCGTCCACGGCACCTCGCGCGAGGACAAGTTGTGGCCCGAGGCGCATTGGATCGCGCTCGGCCAACGGCTGGTCGACGCAGGCTGGCGCATGGCGATGCCACATGCCGGGGCGACGGAACACGAACGGGCTCAGCGCCTCGCTGAGGCAATCGGCCCGGCCTGCGCAGTCTGGCCGGTGCTCGGTCTGGATCAGCTGGTCGATCGGATGGCGCAGGCGCGTGGCGTGATCGGCGTCGACAGCGGCCTCAGCCACATCGCGGTGGCGCTGGACCTGCCCCATGTGCAGATTTACAACTTCGCCACCTCGTGGCGCACCGGGCCGCAACCTGCCCACGGCAATCGGCATCAGGTGTCGATCGAAGCGCCCGCTGGCCAGGTGACGCCAACGCTCGACGCGGTCTGGGACGCGTGGCGGTCCGTGCAGCCAACATGCCCGCAATGAGCGAACCGGCCATCGATCCCATTGCGCCTTGGCGGTGCCGTCTGGCGCTGTGGGCTTATGGCTGGCTGATGCGGCTGCTGGTTCCGGCGATGTTGCCGAGGATGGTCTGGCGCGGGCGCGTCGAGGCGCTTTATCGCCATGCGATCGGCGAACGCCTGGGCTTTTATGCCGCCGATGTGGCGGCGCAGGTCGAACCCGGCCGCCTCTGGCTGCACGCGGTATCGCTAGGCGAAACCCGGGCTGCGGTTGCGTTGCTGAAAACGCTGCGCGAGCGCCGGCCCGGCCTGCGCCTGTTGTTGACTCACGGAACCGCCACCGGTCGCGAGGCCGGGCGTGCGCTGCTGGGCGCCGGGGATCTGCAGGTCTGGATGCCGTGGGACAGCCCGGGCGCGGTGGGCCGCTTTCTCGACACCCACCGGCCCTGCGTCGGGCTGCTGATGGAAACCGAGGTGTGGCCGGCGCTGCTGGCCGCTGCATCCGAACGGCGGCTGCCGATGGTGCTGGCGAATGCGCGGCTGAGCGCGAAGAGCCTGAACGGGCAGCGCGCGTGGCCGAGCCTGATGCGCCCGGCGATGCAGCGATTCGCCAGCGTGCTGGCGCAGACCGCGGGTGATGCACGGCGTTTGCAAGCGGCCGGCGCGGCGAACGTCGTTGTCTGCGGCAATCTGAAATTCGACATGACGCCCGACCCGGTGCTGCTCGAGACCGGCCGGGCCTGGCGACGCGCACTGGCTCGCCCGGTGGTGATGGCGGCCAGCACCCGCGAAGGCGAGGAGGAGCCCTTGCTGGCTGCGTGGCAGGCTGCAGGCCGACGCGCCGCCGGGTCGGGCGCGGCGGTCCCGCTGCTGGTGCTGGTGCCGCGGCACCCGCAGCGTTTCGATGAAGTGGCCGAGATCTGTCGCGCGGCGGGGCTGAAGCTGGCGCGGCGCAGCACCTGGGCGAGTGGTCAGCCGCCGCCTCCGGCCGACTTCGGTGCCGAGGTCTGGCTCGGCGATTCGCTGGGTGAATTGCCGCTGTATTACGCGCTGGCCGATGTGGCGCTGCTCGGCGGCAGCTTTGCGCCGCTTGGCGGTCAGAATCTCATCGAGGCGGCGGCCTGTGCCTGCCCGCTGTTGATCGGCCCCAGCAGCTTCAATTTTGCCGAGGCCGCCGAGCTGGCGATCGCCGCGGGGGCAGCCGCCAGGGTGGCCGATCTGCCGGGCGCCGTCGCGGCCGCGCTGGATCTTCTGGGCGACGACGGCCTGCGGTGTGAGCGAGCCGCTCGGGCGCTTGAGTTCGCCGCCGAACACCGTGGCGCCGCCACCCGAATGGCCGCGGCCATCACCGCGCTGATGCCGGCTTCAGCCGCTGCCGATCAGGGTCTGTCTGATTGACGCTGGCGCTGGCGCCGTGCGACGATCTGCACGCTGACACATCGATCGATCCATCGCCGTTTCTCGACCCCCATGCGCCCGACAAGCCGCTCCTTTCCCGGAACATTCAGCCGGCTGCTGATGATGGCGGCGGTCGTGGTGTTGACCGCCTGCGCCTCGCCGGCCGTGCCCCCGCTGCCGGGGGGATCGGCGAGTCTGTTTCTCGACGGGCAGTTCCGGGCCCCGGCCCAGCGTCCCGATCCGGCCCGAGTCTTCGAGCTCAGCCCCGACATGCGGCGCTACCTCGACAACGAGATGGCGCCGGTGGTGAGGCGGCGCGGCATCCGGCAGGGTCTGATCGATGCGCTGTACAGCGGCGATCACCTGCGCCTCGAATACGACGCCGCCTATACGCGCGATGCCAAGGAGGCGTATACGGCGCGCTCGGGCAATTGCCTGTCGCTGGTGATCATGACCGCGGCGTTTGCACGCGCGATGAACCTGGACATCACCTTCAACCGGGTCTCGATCGACGAGCAATGGCGCCTGTCCGGCAAGCTGATGATGGCCGCCGGGCATGTCAATCTGTCGCTGGGCCGGCATCGCCTGGGTGACCGCCTGACCTACGACGTGAACAGTCTGCTGACCATCGATTTCCTGCCGCCGGCCGAGCTCGAACGCCAGCGCAGCGAACCGATCACCGAGGCCACCATCATCGGCATGTACATGAACAACCGGGCCGCCGAGAGCCTGGCCAATGACCGGACCGACGACGCATACTGGTTCGCGCGCGAGGCCATCGTCCAGGCCCCGGCCGAAGTGGCTGGCTACAACACGCTGGCGGTGGTGTACCTGCGCAGCGGTCACGAGCAGGCCGCCGAGCGCGTGTTGCGGCTCGCGTTGCAGCGCAACCCGGACAACACCCGGCTGCTTGGCAACCTGGTCCAGCTGCTGGATCAGCAGGGCCGCGAGATCGAACGCCGGCCGCTGGCGCAACGCCTGCGGCAGCTCGAGCCGGTGGCGCCGTATCGCGATTTCCATCTGGGGCAGGCGGCCCTGCGCGAGGGGCGCTACGGACAGGCGCTGACGCTGTTCACCCAGGAACTGGCGCGCGCACCGGAACAGCCCGACGCGCATTTCGGGCTTGCCCGGGCCTATCTGGCGCTCGGACAACTGAACGAGGCGCGTCGGCACCTGGAGTTCGCTCGCGGCTTGAGCACCAGCCGCGGCGAGGCCGCGCTGTATGCGGCCAAGCTCGGTCGGCTGCCGGTGCAATAGCTGGGATGCGGCGCCGGCCTACAACAGGCGGTGATGCAGTCTGTAACCCGGTTCGTCCCGAAGCGGTTACCCTGCTAGCGGTCAACCACTTGCAAGGTCGGTCCGTGTCCAGCTGCAAACCCTCCATGCCGCGCCGTGTCGGCACCCGATCGACGGGGAAGCCGGCATGAGCATTCCCGGCGCCGAGCCCGACGACCGTCCGATGTGGCCGGTCTACCGCAAAAGCCGCCGCGGGCTGGTGTTGCTGCTCGCGGCCGCCACCTTGGTGGTGGTCGGACTGATCACCTACATCTCGGTCCTGATCTTCACCACGCCGGGCGTACAGGCGCTGCGTGCCGCCAGCACCGCGCGGCCGAGCGTCATCGTGTCGGCCGATGGTGAAGTGATCGGTCGTTTCTCGACCCATTACCAGGCATCGGTGACGCTGAACGAGATCGCGCCGGTGGCGGTCGAGGCCTTGATTGCCACCGAGGATCACCGCTTCTACGATCACCACGGGCTCGATCTGCGGCGCATTGTCGGCTCGGCCTGGCAGACCCTGCAAGGCGATCTGCAAGGTGGCTCGACATTGACCCAGCAGCTCGCGCGCAATCTCTTTCCGCAGCAGATCGGCAGCCGTCGCAACCTCAATCGCAAGCTGCGCGAAGCCATCACCGCGATCCGCCTGGAACGGCACAGCAACAAGCGGGAAATCCTGGAGGCCTACCTCAACACGGCCCCGTTCCTTTTCAACGTGCGTGGCTTCGAGATGGCGGCGCAGACCTATTTCGGCATATCGGCCGCCGAGCTCGACGCGGCCCAGGCTGCCACGCTGGTCGGCATGCTGAAGGGCAGTTTTCGCTACAACCCGGTTCGCCATCCCGAACGGGCGCTGGAACGGCGCAACGTGGTGCTGATGCAGATGAACAAGCGCGGCGTGATCGATGATGACCAGCTCGCGCAACTTAAGGCGCGGCCGCTCGGCCTCGATTTCAAGCGTCCGGAGGATTCGGAAATCGGCCAGGCGCGGCACTTCGTCGAGCAGATCCGCGATCAGATCGTCGACTGGGCCGATATCCAGGACCTCGACCTTGACCGCGATGGCCTGGTGATCCATACCACCCTTGACAGCCGCCTGCAGCGACTGGCGCAACTGGCCGTGGGTGAACAGGTGGCCGGCCTGCAGCGGCTGGCCGGACGCGAATGGAGTCAGCCCCGGCTGATTTCGGCGAGCCTGAAGCAGCCCGAGGCCAAGGACGCATTTGCGTATTTCTGGCGCAAGAATCCGGAGTTCGCCGAACAGGTGCTGCGCGACAGTGCCGAGTTCGCGGCCGCCCGCAAGGCCGGCCTGAACGAACAGCAGGCGATCGCCAAGTTGAATGCGGACACCGCCCTGGTGCAGCGCCTTCGCGCCGAAAAGACCCGCTTGTCGTCCGGATTCGTGGCGCTGGATCCGTCGAGCGGTTCAGTTCGGGCCTGGGTTGGCAGCCCCGATTTCGGTGCCGATCAATTCGACCATGTGTCGCAGGCGCGTCGGCAGCCGGGCTCCACCTTCAAGCCCTTCGTTTATGGCGCCGCCATCGCCAAGGGCATCTCGACGGCGCGCGAGTATCTCGACGATGTGGTCGAGATCCGGCTCGGCGATGGCAAGGTCTGGAAGCCGACCGACATGGGCGGGCCGAGCGGCGCGCCGATGAGCCTGCGCCAGGGCCTCGAGCAGTCCAAGAACACCATCACGGTGCAGGTCATGCAGGAAGTCGGTGCCCGTCAGGTGGTGAGCTTCGCCCGGGCGGCGGGGGTGCGGGCCGCGCCGCTCGATCCGGTTCCGTCGCTGGCGCTTGGCACCAGTCCGGTCAGCCTGCTGGAGATGACCACCGCCTACGCGACGCTGGCATCGCTGGGTCAATACCGCGCGCCGCGCATGCTGACCCACATCACCGACCGCGAAGGTCAGGTGCTGGCACGCTTCGATGACGAAAAGCCGCCGGAATACAGCATCGATCGGGATGTGGCCGAAAAGCTGGTCGACGTGATGCGCGGCGTGGTGTCGTACGGCACCGGCGCCGCGCTGAAGCGGGAGTTCGGTGTGCGCGGCGACCTGGCCGGCAAGACCGGCACCACGCAGAACAACACCGACGGCTGGTTCATCGCGATGAACCCCGGTCTGGTGGCCGGCGCCTGGGTCGGTTTCAACGACCAGCGGGTCACGATACGCAGCAACTACTGGGGGCAAGGTGGCCACAACGCGCTGCGCATCGTCGGCGATTTCATGCGACAGGGCCAGCGCGACAAATTGATCGACCTGAGCAACAGCTTCCCGGCGGTGGTGCGTCCGGAGCCCGAACCGCTCAACCCGCCGGAGAAGGTGTCCGAGCCTGACCCCAACCAGTGGGATGACCAAGCCCGAAACCCGGATCGGGACGGCGGATCGGTGCTGCCGATGTTGCCGATGTCGAGCATCGATCGGTGGCGCTCGGAGTCGCGACCCTGACGGCGGGCCACCACGACAGACAGTCGATCGCATCCGGTAGCGGGCATCGCGCCTGAAGGCGCTCCCACAAAATCCCGGCAGTCCGGGCCGTCCTCACTTGCTCCAGGTATCCCGCAGCCCGGTGATCCGGTTGAAGACCGGCCGGGACGCGGTGTGATCGATGCGGTCGGCGACAAAGTAGCCGTGGCGCTCGAACTGCAGCTTGTCGTCGGGCCGTACCGCTGCCAGCGAGGGCTCGATATAGCCGGTGACGACCCGTTTGCTGGTCGGGTTCAGTGCAGATAGAAAATCCCGCCCGCCGGCATCCGGCTGTTCCTCGGTGAACAGGCGGTCGTAGAGCCGCAATTCGGCCGGCAGCGCATCGTGCACGCCGACCCAGGTGATCGTGCCCTTCACCTTCACGGCGTCCGCGCCCGGCGTGCCGCTGCGGGTATCGGGAACGATGTTGGCCAGTACGCTGGTGATGCTGCCGTCGGCGGCCTTTTCGCAGCCGGTGCACTCGACGATGACGCCGTATTTGAGGCGCACCTTGTTGCCCGGGAAAAGCCGGAAAAATCCCTTGGCTGGCGCCTCTGCAAAATCGTCACGTTCGATCCAGACTTCCGGTCCGAGTGAAAACTGGCGTGCGCCGAGTTCAGGCCGTTGCGGGTGCGAGGGCGCCGTACACGGCTCGATCGCGGCATCGCCGAAGATCGCCTGCCAGTTCTGCAGCTTCAGCCTGACCGGATCGAGGACCGCCATGGCGCGCATCGACTTGCCTTCCAGATCTTCACGCAGCGCGATGTCGAGGCTGGCGTAGTCGGTCCAGCCGCCGGCCTTGCTGGTGCCGGCGCGCTCACACATCGTGCGAATGGCCTCGGGCGTGTAGCCGCGACGCCGCAGGCCGACCAGGGTCGGCATGCGCGGATCGTCCCAGCCGTCGACGATGCCGTCCTCGACCAGCTGGCGCAATTTGCGTTTGCTGGTGATCACGTAGCTGACGTTGAGCCGCGCGAATTCATACTGATGCGGCCGGGGCTGGGCCAGCAGGCCGAGTTCGCACAGCTTGTCGAGCAGCCAGTCGTAGAACGGCCGCTGGTCTTCGAACTCGAGCGTACAGATGCTGTGGCTGATGTGTTCCAGCGCATCCTCGATCGGATGCGCGAAGGTGTACATCGGGTAGATGCACCAGCGCGTGCCGGTATTGTGGTGTTCGGCGTGCTTGATGCGGTAGATCGCCGGGTCGCGCAGGTTGATGTTCGGGCTCGCCATGTCGATCCGCGCGCGCAGCACCATTGCGCCGTCGGCGTGTTTGCCGTCGCGCATCTCGCGCAGGCGGGCCAGGTTGTCGGCCGGGCTGCGGTCGCGGAACGGGCTGTCGGTGCCGGGCGTATTGAAGTCGCCGCGGGCCGCGCGCATCTGCTCGGCGGTCTGTTCGTCGACATAGGCCAGGCCTGCGCCCACCAGGGCTTCGGCCGCGCGGTACATGAAATCGAAATAGTTGCTGGCGTAGTAGAGGTGGCTGGTCGGCTGGCCGGCATGACTGGATTCCCAGCCGAAGCCCAGCCATTTCACCGAGTCGATGATGCTGTCGACGTATTCCTGCTCTTCCTTCTCCGGGTTCGTATCGTCGAAGCGCAGGTGGCACACACCGCCGTAATCGGCCGCCAGACCGAAATTGAGCGTGATGCTCTTGGCGTGGCCGATGTGCAGATAACCGTTCGGCTCGGGCGGGAAACGGGTGCGGATGCGGGCCTCGTCGGGCGCGCCGCTGGCGTGGTGGGAGGCATCGCCCGGCGTGCCCGCGAACGGCCGGCCGGCGTAGCGCCCCTGGGCCAGGTCGCGCTCGATGACCTGTCGCAGAAAATTGCTCGACCTGGTTTCTTCCGCTGGACTGGCAGGGGGAATCGGCGCGTTCATGAAGGGGCGGGCGTTGAGGCCGTCGCGGACAGGGAGGCTGCAATTTTATCGGCCGGCGCGCCGAGGCCTCGGACGAGGCCCGCCGTCACACCTGTTTACGACTGCGTCGGGCTTTGCAGTCAACATCACCGCCGCGTGGCGCGTTGGAGTAACGGCCCGGACGGTTTCGGGCATGCAGGAGAGACGCAATGAGCATCGCACGCAAACTGATCACCATCGCTGCGCTGGGTCTGGCGACGAGCTGGGCCCATGCCGGAGGAGTCAACTGGTCGATCGGCATCAACCTGCCGCCGATCGGCACGGTGATTTCCAACGCGCCCATCTACCATCCCGGCCATGCCGTGCCGTACTACGACCCTGCACCGGCCGTCATCTATCGACCTGTGCCGGTTTATCGGCCCGCACCGGTCTATTACAGCCCGTCGCCGGTCGTGGTGTACCGGCCGGCGCCTCGCTATATCGGCCAACACGGGTATGTGGACCATCGGCACGGCCATCACAGGAACCGGGGTTGGGATCGAGATCATCGCTGGGAAGGCCCGCAGCACCGGAACGGCGGTCGACGTGATCGGGGCTGGAACGATCGCGACGATTGAGCCCGCGGCGCGCTGCTGAACTGACTGGAACGATCTGGGCAGCGCGAGCGCGCCGTTAACCGCGCGCGTCTCATCTCAGGGATTGCGTCACCACCATGCCGCAGGCTCGCCCGCTATAGTGAGCGGCGCGCATGCTTGCCGAGCGATGGTTTGATCGATGACCCAACCCCAATGCACCGTTATGGTGCCGTTCCCCGTTGTACAAAGATGGTCGCGAGCCTCAACCGACGCCTCGCCGCTACCTGGCCTGACCAGCCGGGTCACCGTCTGGATGGCGGCTGCGGCCACCTTGCTGGTGCTGGCGGCCTGCAACAGCCCGCTGCCGCGCCAGGCGCCCTTGCCGACCGGTCCGGTAATCGGGCCGACGCCGACCCCGATTCCGATTCCGATCCCGATTGAACTGCCTGCGCCTGTCCGCGTGGAGCCGCCGGTTGTACTGGCGCCCGAAGTCGGTCCGATCGCGCCGAGTGTCGCTGCGCGCTTTCCGCCGCCTTCGGTCCAATACCAAACGCCAGGCCTCGAGGCGGGACGCACACGATTCACGACCGATAGCGAACTGCATTCCGCCTTGTTGCAACTCGAGCGCCAGGGCGACGAGGCAAGCGGGCGCGCAACGGTTCGCCTGCTGCAGGCCGGCAATTCGCAACGCGGCGTGCCGATCGAGGCCTTGCTGCTGACGACTGCCCGCGATGTCAGCCCGCAGGGGCTGCTCGATTCCGACCGGCCGACCGTGATGTTCATCGCGGGTCAACACGGCGACGAGCCTGCAGCGCCGGAAGCCATGCTGGTGCTCGCCCGGCAACTCGCCAACGGCCCGCTGCAGCCGATGTTGCGGCAGCTGAACGTGCTGATCGTGCCGCGTGCCAACCCGGATGGCGCGATCCGCGCCCAGCGCCTGACTGTCAACGGCATCGATCAGAATCGTGACCACCTGTTGCTGCGTACGCCCGAGGCGCGCGCGCTGGCGCGGCTGATCCAAGACTACCGGCCGATGGTCGTCGTCGACTGCCATGAATTTCCGGCGGTCGGCGAATGGCAGCGCAAGCTCGGCGTGGTGCGGCGCAGCGACGTGCTGCTGCAATACGCCATGACGCCGAACATGGCGGAGTTTGTCAGTCGTGCGTCCGAAGAGTGGTTTCGCGAACCCTTGCTGAAATCGCTGGCGGCGGCGCGCCTGAATGTCGACTGGTACCACCATCTTGCAGACAGGGGCAGCAGCACCGTGGTAGCGATGGGCAGCGTGCGGCCCGATACCAGCCGCAATGTGAATGGCTTGCGACATGCCATCAGCCTGCTGATCGAAACCCGTGGTTCGGATCTGGGGCGACGCGATCTGCAGCGCCGCGTTCATGCCCAAATCGTCGCCGCCACCAGCGTCTTGCAAAGTGCGACGGTGCGGGCGGGCGACCTGCGCAAGCTGCGCAACTTCGTCGACAGCGATGTCAGCGCCAAGGCCTGCAAGGGCACGGTGGTGATCGAATCGGCGACGACGCCGAGTGAATACGACCTGACCGCCATCGATCCGAATACCGGCATGGACAAGCTGATCAGCGTCAACTGGCAGTCGGCGCTGTTGTTGCGACCACTGCGCAGTCGATCGAGGCCTTGCGGCTACTGGCTGGCGCCCGACCAGACCGAGGCGGTGGTGCGCCTGCGCATGCTCGGCGTCAATGTGATCCAGATACCCGAGCGCCTCAGCCTGCGTGGCGAGACCTACCGGGTTCTCACGGCGGCCTGGCGCGACACACCCGCCAGTCACGAAAACGCCGACACCGGATATGCGCAGCCGGTGCCGGTGGAATTGCAGCAGACGCTGATCGACGCCGACGTCGGCAGTTTTTTTGTGCCGCTGACGCAGCCGATGGCTTTGCTGGCCGTGGCTGCGCTCGAGCCCGATTCGCCGAGCAGTTTTCTGGCCCACGGCGTGATCGACCGCGCCGAATCGGTGGCCCGGACCACCGCACTGCCGCCGGTTCGGCTCGGTTTGGTGCGCTGAGGCAAAGTTGCTGGTGGCGATTCAGCGGCGTTTGCTGCCGCCGAGCATGGTGCCGAAGATGCCGCGGATGATTTCGCGTCCGACCGTGCTGCCCATGGTTCGCATCACGGACTTGGCCATGGTTTCGGCCAGCCCCTCGCGTTTACCGCCGCGCGGGCCGGTCGAGCCAAGGAAGACATCCTTCAGGCCACCGAGCATGCCGGCTTCGGCGGGTGCGGTTGCGCCGCCGGCGCCAGCGGGCACCCCGGCCATTCCACCGGTCGCCGGGGGCGCGGTGCTGGCACGGCTCTGCAGCTTTTCATACGCCGATTCCCGATCGACGGTCTTTTCATAGACGCCGGCAACCAGCGAACGGGCCAGCAGGCGCTGCCGCTGCTCGTCCGAGATCGGACCGATCTGGCTGCCCGGCGGCATCACGAACACCCGCTCTGTGATGCTGGGCCGGCCTTTCTTGTCGAGAAAACTGATCAGTGCCTCGCCGACCGCCAGTTCGGTGATCGCGGTCTCGATATCGAGGCCGGGATTGGCGCGCATCGTGCTGGCGGCCGCCTTGACTGCTTTCTGATCGCGCGGCGTGAAGGCACGCAAGGCGTGCTGCACCCGGTTGCCGAGCTGGCCGAGCACCGTATCGGGAATGTCGAGCGGGTTCTGCGTCACGAAATACACACCGACGCCCTTGCTGCGAACCAGCCGCACCACCAGTTCGATGCGCTCGACCAGCGCCGCCGGCGCCTCCTTGAACAACAGGTGGGCCTCGTCGAAGAAGAACACCAGCTTGGGTTTTTCCATGTCGCCGACTTCGGGCAGCTGCTCGAACAGCTCGCTCAGCATCCACAGCAGGAAGGTGGCGTACAGCCGCGGGCTGTTCATCAGCTGGTCGGCAGCGAGGATATTGATGACGCCCTTGCCCGATTCGGTTTGCATGAAATCATCGATGTTCAGCATCGGCTCGCCGAAGAACTGGTCGCCGCCCTGTTCCTCGATCTGCAGCAGGCCGCGCTGGATCGCGCCGACACTGGCCGAACTGACATTGCCATAGCTGCTGGTGAACTGCGCCGAGTTGTCGGCCACGTGCTGCAGCATCGCGCGCAGATCCTTCAGGTCGAGCAGCAGCAAACCGTTGTCGTCCGCCACCTTGAAGACCAGGCTCATCACGCCCTGCTGGGTTTCATTCAGGGCCAGCATCCGAGCCAGCAGCAGCGGCCCCATGTCGCTGATGGTGGCGCGCACCGGATGGCCGGATTTGCCGAACACATCCCCACAGCGTGGTCGGGCACGAGGTGCTTTCGGGCGAGGGCAGGCCGCGGTCGGCCAGCACGGCGGCGATCTTCGGCGAGATGCTGCCAAGCTGGCTGATGCCGGTCAGGTCGCCCTTTACGTCGGCCATGAAAACCGGCACGCCGATCTGGCTGAACTGCTCCGCCAGCGTCTGCAGCGTGATGGTCTTGCCGGTGCCGGTGGCCCCGGTGATCAGCCCGTGCCGATTCGCCAGTTCGGGCAACAGATCACATGCGATGTCGCCGCGGCGGGCAATCGGAAGAGGATCAGCCATGGGAGCTCCTGGGCGGCAAGTAAAATCGGAGTCTATCGAAGAACCAGAAGCTCCCGGCGGATCGGCCGGCCAGCTGTCAACAGATCAGAAGGACGGAGCCACCCGATGGCCGGACATTCCAAGTGGGCCAATATCCAGCACCGAAAAGGGCGGCAGGACGAGAAACGGGGCAAGATCTGGACCCGGATCATCCGCGAAATCATCGTGGCCGCCCGACAGGGTGGTGGCGAACCGAAGGAAAACCCGCGGCTGCGGCTGGCGGTCGAGAAGGCGCGCGCCGCCAACATGCCGGCCGATACGGTCAAGAAGAATATCGACAAGGCGACCGGCAGCCTCGAAGGCGTCAGCTACGAGGAGGTTCGATATGAGGGCTATGGCATCGGTGGCGCCGCCGTCATCATCGACTGCATGACCGACAACCGGGTCCGCACCGTGGCCGAAGTTCGCCACGCGTTCAGCAAATATGGTGGCAACCTGGGCACCGAAGGTTCGGTGGCGTTCCAGTTCAAGCACTGCGGGCAATTCCTGTTCGCGCCTGGCACCAGCGAAGACAAGGTGATGGAAGTTGCACTCGAAGCCGGCGCCGAGGATGTGCAGACCGGCGACGACGGCGTCGTCGAGGTGATCTGCGCGCCGACCGATTTCGAGGCGGTGCAGCAGGCCTTCGAGCGTGCCGAACTGGTGCCGGAACTGGCCGAGGTCACGATGCGTGCGGAAAACAGCATCGGACTGGCGGGCGAGGATGCGCAGCGCATGCAGAAATTGCTTGACGTGCTCGAAGACCTGGACGACGCGCAGGAAGTCCACCACAACGCCGAGCTCGATCCATGAAATCGCGTTTCAAGTCGCGGAGCGTGCGATGAAGGTCCTGGTGATTGGCGGCGGTGGCCGCGAACATGCGCTGGCCTGGAAGCTGTTGCAGTCGGCCCGGGTGCAGACGGTATTTGTCGCGCCGGGCAACGGCGGCACCGCGCTCGACGAGCGTCTGCATAACGTCGCGCTGACCGATTTCTCCGAGCTGGCCGACTTTGCAACGGCCGAGAAGGTGGCATTGACCGTGGTCGGACCGGAAGTGCCGCTGTCGGCCGGGATCGTCGACGTATTCCGGGCTCGCGGTCTACGCATCTTCGGACCGACAAAGGCCGCTGCGCGGCTCGAAAGCTCGAAGGATTTTGCGAAGGCGTTCATGAAGCGCCATGGCATCCCGACTGCCGACTACGAAAGCTTCACCGACCCGGCCGCCGCCCATGCCCATGTGGAAACACGGGGTGCACCGATCGTGATCAAGGCCGACGGCCTGGCCGCCGGCAAGGGCGTGGTGGTGGCGACGACGCTCGACGAGGCGCACCAGGCGATCGACTGGATGCTGGCGCCGGATGCGGCCGGCAACAAGCTCGGCGTCCAGCACAACGATGTGCCGCGGGTCGTGATCGAAGACTTCATGCACGGCGAGGAAGCCAGCTTCATCGTGGCCTGTGACGGCAAACATGTCGCCTCGCTGGCAACCAGCCAGGATCATAAGCGCCTGCTCGATGCCGACGAAGGGCCGAACACCGGCGGCATGGGCGCCTATTCGCCTGCGCCGGTGGTGACGCCGAACGTGCATGCCAAGGTGATGCACGAGATCATCATGCCCACCATCCAGGCGATGGCCCGCGAAGGCGAGCCCTTCACCGGTTTTCTGTATGCCGGCCTCATGATCGATTCGCACGGCCAGCCGCGAACGGTCGAATTCAACTGCCGGCTCGGCGACCCGGAGACGCAACCGATCCTGATGCGGCTGAAGAGCGATCTGTTCGAGCTGCTGATGCACGCCACCGACGGCACGCTGGACAAGGTCGAGCTGGAATGGGATCGGCGCATCGCGGTCGGGGTGGTGATGGCCGCCGCCGGTTATCCGCTCGATCCGCGCAAGGGCGACCTGATCACCGGCATTCAGGCGGAAGCGCCGGATGCTGCGGTCTTCCATGCCGGAACGCGGCTCGAGGATGGCAAGCTGCTGAGCGCCGGTGGTCGGGTGCTGTGCGTCACGGTGCTTGGCGACTCGTACCGGCTGGCGCAGCAGCGCGCCTACGAAGTCGTGCAGGACATCCATTTCGACGGCGCCCAGTACCGAAGCGACATCGCCCACCGCGCGATCAAGCGCTGAACATGATCGATACCCAGTCGGTACGGACCTGGCTGCTCGGATTGCAGCAGCAGATCGTCGAGACGATCGAAGTGCAGGAGGGTCAGCCTTTTCTGCGTGATGGCTGGACACGCCCGCCTGGCGGCAAGCTGCAGGGTGATGGCTTGTCGCAGTTGATCGAGGGCGGGCAACTGGTGGAGCGTGGCGGCTGCAATTTTTCGCACGTGGCAGGCGACACGCTGCCGGCATCGGCCACCGCGCACCGTCCCGAACTGGCTGGGGCAGCGTTCGAGGCGATGGGGGTGTCGCTGGTGATGCACCCGCGCAACCCGTATGTGCCCACGGTGCACATGAACGTGCGCATGTTCGCGGCCCGGCCGCTCAACGCCGAGCCGGTGGTGTGGTTCGGCGGCGGCATGGACCTGACGCCGTATTACGGCTTCGAGGACGATGCGCGCCACTTCCACCGCGTTGCACACGACGCGCTGGCGCCGTTCGGTGACGACAAATACCCGCGCTTCAAGCGCTGGTGCGACGAGTATTTTTTCCTCAAGCACCGCAACGAGGCGCGCGGTGTCGGCGGCATCTTCTTCGATGATTTTTCCGAGCTGGGTTTCGAGGGTGGTTTCGCGATGATGCGTGCGGTCGGCGAGGCGCTGATCCCGGCCTGGCTGCCGATCGTGCAGCGCCGCCGCGACATCGCCTTTGGCGAGGAGCAACGCGACTTCCAGGCCTACCGGCGCGGCCGCTATGTCGAGTTCAATCTGGTGTTCGACCGTGGCACCCTGTTCGGGCTTCAATCTGGCGGACGCACCGAAAGCATCCTGATGTCGATGCCGCCGATCGTCAAATGGCGCTACGACTGGCACCCTGAGCCGGGCACGCCCGAGGCCAGGCTGTATGCCGATTTCCTGCCGCCGCGCGACTGGCTGGGTGATGGGCGTGCCGATCCTTCGGACGGCGCTGACGCGCCGCCTGATCCGGCGCTCAGGGGGACATCGGCGTGAACCAGCAGACAAGCCGCCGCATCGGCCTGTTCGGCGGCAGCTTCGATCCGGTGCACATCGCTCACCTGACGCTGGCCCGCAGCGCGCTGGCCGATCTGGACCTTGACGAGTTGCGCTGGATTCCCGCCGGGCAGCCCTGGCAGAAGTCGCGCCAGCTCGCCGAGCCGCAACACCGGGTCGCGATGATCGCGCTGGCGATCGACGATCCGCAGTCGGGTGATGCCCGCTTCAAGCTCGAAACCTGCGAGATCGATCGCCCCGGCCCCAGCTACACCATCGACACCGTGCTCGAGTTGCAGCAGCGCGAACCCGGCCAGCAGTGGTTTCTGCTGATCGGCCAGGATCAGTACGCGGGGCTGCACAGCTGGCACCGCTGGCGCGAGCTGCTGGATTGGGTTCGGATTGCGGTCGCGTTCCGGCCCGGTGCCTCGGTCGAAGTAGACGAGGAAGTTGCCCGTTACGGATTCGAGCGGCTGCAGATGCCGCCGGTCGAACTGTCATCGACGCTTTTGCGTGACCGCCTGACTGACGGGAAGGCGATCACCGATCTGGTGCCGGCCGCCGTAGCAGGCTATATTGACTCCCATCGGCTCTACCGCACCGCGGCGGGCTGATCAACCACCGCTCAGGAGCTGAATGGACATCCGAAAACTGCAACGTGCCATCGTCGATGGACTGGAAGACGTGAAGGGCCACGATATCGCCGTCTTCAATACCGAGCACCTGTCGCCGCTGTTCGAGCGTGTGATCATCGCCTCCGGTACCAGCAACCGGCAAACCAAGGCACTCGCAGCCAGTGTGCGTGATGCAGTCAAGGCCAGCGGCCATGGCGTCCTGCGAACCGAGGGCGAGGCGAATGGCGAATGGATCATCGTCGACTGCGGCGCTGCCGTGGTTCATCTGATGCAGCCTTCGATCCGCGAGTATTACCACCTCGAAGAGATCTGGGGCGGCAAGCCGGTCAAGATGAAGATCGACAACGCACCGAAGCGGCTGGTCAAGGCCGAAAGCGAGAAACCAGCTTCGACGCGCACCGCCAGATCGGCGGCGGCCAAGCCTGCCAAGGCACCCGCCAAGTCGGCAGTCAAGAAGCCCGCCACGGCCGGCAAGGCGGCGGTCGCCAAGCCGTCTGCGCCAAAAAAATCCGCCGCCACCACCGCGGTGCGCTCTGCGCCGAAGGCCCCGACCAGGAGCGCGGTATCGACCTCGACTCGGGCGGCACCGGCCAAGAAAGGTCTGGTCGCGAGGAAGCCCGCTGCTCGACCGGTTGCAGTCAAGCAGGCCGCAACAAAAACCATCAAGGTCGGCTTGCCGGCGGCCAAGCGCAAACCCGCGGGCGCTTCGCGTCAGCCGGCTTCGCGGGCGGCGGCCGGTGTGGTCCGGACGGTGGGCGTGAAACGACCGGCTGCCGCCAAGAAGGCACCTCGCTGACGGGCCTGATCCGGGCGACATGTCGGCGCTGATCCCGACCGGACACCTGCCGTGAAACTCTGGCTGGTCGCGGTCGGACAGCGCCAGCCCGCCTGGGCCGACCAGGCTTTCGACGAATTCGCCAAACGCTTTCCGCCCGAATTGAAACTTCAGTTGAAGGCCATCAAGGCGGAAAACCGCGGCGGTGGCAAGACCGCCGAGCAACTGATGCAGGCCGAGGCGGTGCGGATCGAGGCCGCCTTGCCCAAGGGGGTGCGTCGCGTCGTGCTCGATGAAACGGGCAGCCGGGTGAGCACCGTGCAGCTCAGCGAGCGGCTGCAAGCCTGGATGGCCGGTGGCCGCGACGTGGCGCTGCTGATTGGCGGGCCGGACGGGCTGGCCGACGCATTGAAGTCGGGTGCCGACGAACGGCTGCGCCTGTCCGACCTGACGCTGCCGCATGCGTTCGCCCGTGTTCTGCTGGCCGAGGCGCTGTATCGTGCCTGGACGCTGATGACCGGGCATCCTTACCATCGCGAGTGAATGCCGCGATCGATGATGTCCACGATCAGCGCGTCCCAAGCTCATCAGTCTCACTGGAGAAGCCCGTGTTTCCTCCCCAGTTCATCTACCTGGCGTCGGCCAGTCCGCGTCGGGCGGCCTTGCTCGATCAGCTCGGCGTCAAGTACCAGATGCTGCTTGCCGACCGGCAGGAAAATGTCGAGCAGCTCGAGATCGAGCGCAGCCGCGAATTGCCGGCCGACTACGTGCGCCGGGTCGCCAAGCTCAAGCTCGACGCCGCACGCCGACGCCTGCAGCGCCGCGGACTTCCGCCGGCCAGCATTCTCACCGCCGATACCACCGTGGCGCTGGGTCGGCGCATTCTCGGCAAGCCAGCCAGTCCGGATGAAGCACGCGAAATGCTGATGTCGCTGGCCGGCCGCACGCACCGGGTCCTGACCGCGATCGCGGTGAGTGCCGGTCCGCATTCGCTGATCGCGCTGAATGTCACGCGGGTCGAGTTCAGCCGCTTTTCGGTGCTGGCGATCGATTCCTATGTCGAAAGCGGCGAGCCCCGGGGCAAGGCTGGCGCTTATGCGATCCAGGGTCGTGCCGGTGCCTGGGTCAAGCACATCGACGGCAGCTACACCGGCGTGATGGGCCTGCCGCTGCACGATACCGCTGTCTTGCTGCGCCAGGTCGGCCTGCGGGTCTGATTGGCGGCACGAGTTGCCGCCTCGCATACCATGGCGTCCATGCAGGACATCTTGATCAATTGGACGCCCCAGGAAACGCGGGTTGCCGTGGTGGAAAACGGTGCGGTACAGGATCTGTACATCGAGCGCACGCTGGAGCGGGGTCTGGTGGGCAATGTCTACGCCGGCCGGGTGGCCCGGGTGTTGCCGGGCATGCAGTCCGCATTCATCGACATCGGACTCGAACGGGCGGCATTTCTGCATGTTGCCGATGTCAACCTGAACGGCGGGAACGGCCTGAACGGCCGCAGCGACCACGGTACGAACGGTGCGCCGATCGTGCCGATCGAGCGCCTGGTATTCGAAGGCCAGACCTTGACCGTGCAGGTGGTCAAGGATCCGATCGGCAGCAAGGGCGCACGGGTCTCGACCCAGGTCAGCATCGCAGGGCGCCTGCTGGTGTTCCTGCCCCACGACGATCACATCGGCATTTCGCAGAAGATCGGCTCGCAGGAGTTGCGCGAGCAATTGCGTGCCCGCATGAACCTGCTGGTGCAGACCGCCGATGGCGCCGCCACCGGTGGTTTCATCCTGCGCACCAATGCCGAAGATGCCAACGATGCCGAGCTGGCGGATGACATCGCTTATCTGCGCAAGACCTGGGCCGCGATCCGTGAGCGCAGCTTCAAGGCGGCGCCGGGCAGCCTGCTGCACCAGGACCTGAGTCTGGTCGAGCGGGTGCTGCGCGACCTCAGCAACGAAGCCACGCAGGCGGTGCGTGTCGATTCGCGCATCCAGTACGACTCGTTGCTCGCGTTCGGCGCAACCTACACGCCGCGCTCGGCCCACAAGCTGGCGCACTACGAAGGCGAGCGTCCGATCTTCGACCTGTACAACATCGATGAGGAAATCACCAAGGCGTTGGCGCGGCGGGTCGACCTGAAGTCGGGCGGCTACCTGATCATCGACCAGACCGAGGCGCTGACCACGGTCGATGTGAATACTGGCGGCTATGTCGGCACGCGCAATTTCGACGATACGATCTTCAAGACCAACCTCGAGGCGACACAGGCGATCGCGCGGCAACTGCGGCTGCGCAACCTCGGCGGCATCATCATCATCGATTTCATCGACATGACCCGCGAGGATCATCAGGCGGCCGTGCTGTCCGAACTGCGCAAGCAGCTGGCGCGTGACCGCACCAAGATCACCGTCAGCGGCTTCACCAACCTCGGGCTGGTCGAGATGACGCGCAAGCGCACCCGTGAATCGCTTGCCCACATGCTGTGCGAGCCGTGTCCGACCTGCGAGGGCAAGGGCCAGGTGAAAACCGCACGCAGCGTCTGCTACGACATCCTGCGCGAGATCCTGCGCGAGGCGCGCCAGTTCAACCCCAAGGAATTCCGCATCATCGCCGCGCCGAGCGTGGTCGAGATGCTGCTCGACGAGGAAAACCAGCACCTGGCCGGGTTGTCGGACTTCATCGGCAAGCCGATCTCGCTGCAGGCGGAGTCGACCGGGTCGCCTGAGGCCTATGACATCGTATTGATGTGATCTCCGGACGGGCCGGCTGGCCGATGCCCTGCACCTCAAGGGTCGAGCAACTGCGGCAGACCTCACCGATCTGCGGTCGACCTGTGCCTGGTCATGAGAGACCAGGAACTTCTGGCTAGCTAGCCATGTCGTAAACTCAGCGGGTCACTGCCGGAGGGATTCGTGTCCGATGTTGCCTTGTTCGAAGCCAAGAACCGCCTGTCTGAACTGATCAACCGGGTGGAAGCGGGGGAAGAGATTGCGATCACCCGTCGAGGCAAGGTAGTGGCCCGGCTCGTTCCGGCGGCGCCGGTCGACGAAACCCGGCGTGCGCGCGAAGCGGTGGCGCGCCTGCGCGCGAGCCGGGAGGGGGTGAGCCTCGGCAGACTCAAGAGCGGCGATCTGATTCGCGAGGGACGACGCTGAAGCATGAGTCGATCTGCCGCCGCACCGTTTGTCGTCGACGCATCGATCAGCGCGGCCTGGTTCCTGCCGGACGAGGCCACCGCGCAGACCGAGGCTGCACTGCAGGCCACGGTCGAGTGCGACGTTTGGGTGCCGGCACTGTGGCTGCTGGAGATCGGCAACTTGTTGCTGGGCGCGGCGCGGCGCAAGCGGATCAGCTCCGATCAGCGGCGTGAACTGGCTGCTGCCGCCGGCGGACTGCGGCTGAAGATCGACCGCGAAGCCGTCGCCATCGCGACACTTGACGAGATTGCTGGCCGCCATGGTCTGACCGCCTACGACGCGGTTTATCTCGAACTCGCGTTGCGTCGCCGGCTGCCCATCGTCACGTGTGACAAGGCCTTGCTGGCCGCAGCGTCGGCGGAAGGCATGGCGTTGCGCATCGACACGGGGTCGGTCAAGCGCTGATCGGTTACGTCAAATCAGCGTCGAGCGGTCGATCGATTCAAGTGTCGATCCGCCACCAGCTCGGCAACAGGTTTCGCACCTTCAGTCTGCGATAACGCTCGTCGATCAACCACACCACACCGCGGTCGTCGCTGGTGCGGATGACGCGTCCGGCGGCCTGCACCACCTTCTGCAGGCCGGGGAACAGATAGGTGTAGTCGTGGCCGCGGTCTTCGCCGAAGCCGGTCGCCATCCGCCGCCTGAATTCTTCGTTGACCGGATTCCATTGCGGCATGCCGAGGGTCGCGACAAAGGCGCCGATCAGGCGGCGGCCCGGCAGGTCGATACCCTCGGCAAACGCGCCGCCGAGCACCGCGAAGCCGATACCCTTGCCATCGGTACGAAAGCGGTCCAGAAACTGCTCGCGCGCCGGCTCGTTCATCGCTCGAGCCTGCGTCCACTGCGGCAGCTGCGGCTGCGCGAGCGACAGTCGATCCGCAATCTTCTGCAGGTAGTCGAAACTGCTGGCGAAGACCAGGTAGTTGCCCGGCGCCTGCTCGAACTGCGCGGCGATCAGGTCGACGATCGGTGCGATCGAACGCTCGCGTTCTTGCCAGCGGGTCGAGATGTCGGTCGCCAGCCGGACCTGCAACTGCCCGCCGGCGAACGGCGATTCGACATCGATGTCCAGGCTGTCGTCCGGCAAGCCGAGCAGATCACGGTAGTAGCCGGTCGGCTGCAGCGTGGCCGAGAACAAGGTGCTCGCGACGCAGGCCTTCAGGCGCGGTTTCAGGAATGGCGCGGGAACCACGTTGCGCAGGCACCAGACACTGTCGGCGCCGCCCGGCTCGTTGGCGGCGTCGTGCTGCAGGCTCAAGTCCATCATCGAATGCTCGCCGAACGACTCGTGCAGCCGCAGGAAATGCAGCACGTCGAAATAGAAACGCAGCAGCGCCGGATCGGGTTCGGTTCGCGCTTCGTGTTGTGCCAGCAGGTGATCGCCCATCGCTGAAGCAAAGTTCTGCAGCGCATTGAGCAGAACCGCCGGCAACTCGTCGTGCACGGCAAACGCCGAGGTCTGCGCCTGCGCCAGCGCGTCCCAGCTGTTCGCCAGCCGGGTCAGACTCGGTCGAAGCTGGCGCGCGGGTTTTCGGGCCAGCAACGATTCGAGTTCCGAAAGGCGCAGCTCGGCCGAATACATCGCGCGGGCCCGGTCGACCAGGTTGTGCGCCTCGTCGACCAGCAGGCCGACCCGCCAGCCATCGGTCAGTGTCAGGCCGTGCAGCAGCGCGTTCAGATCGAAGAAATGGTTGTAGTCGCCGACTACGAGATCGGCCCAGCGCACCAGTTCCTGGCCGAGGTGATACGGGCAGACTTCATGAGACAACGCGACCTGTCGCAGCGCCGCCTTGTTCAAGGTCGATGCGGCGAGCGCCGCCTCGCGAGCCTGCGGCAGGCGATCGTAGAAGCCACGCGCCAGCGGGCACGATTCGCCGTGGCAGGCCTTGTCGGGGTGCTCGCAGGCCTTGTCGCGCGCCACCAGTTCGAGCACGCGCAGCGGCGTCGTGTTCTGGGCTTCGGAGATGGTCCGAATCGCCTGCAATGCCAGTGCGCGACCCGGCGTCTTCGCCGTCAGGAAAAACACCTTGTCCAGCGAACGCGAGGGCCAGGCTTTCAGCATCGGAAACAAGGTGCCCACAGTTTTGCCGATGCCGGTTGGCGCCTGTGCCAGCAGGCAGCGACCGGCCAGCGTGGCCTTGTAGACCGCCTCCGACAACTCGCGCTGCCCGCTGCGGAACTGCGCATGCGGAAACTTCAGCTCGCTCAGCGCGGCGTCGCGTGCCGAACGGTGCGCCAGTTCCTGCGCCGCCCAGGCAGCGAAGCGGCGGCACTGATCGACCAGAAATTCCTCCAACGCAGCCGCGCTGTGGCGCTCGACCAGCATGGTTTCGAGCTGCGTGTCGACGTCGTAGTAGATCAGCGCAACGCCGAGTTCGGCCAGCTTGCGGGTGCGGCACAACAAGGCGCCGTAGACCTTGGCCTGGGCCCAGTGCAAGTGGCGCCGGTTCGCCGGCATTGCCTCCAGGTCGCCGCGGTAGGTCTTGATTTCTTCCAGCCGGGCGCATTGCGGATCGAACCCATCGGCGCGGCCGCGCAGGTGGAGGTTTTCGCAGACGCCGTCGAGGTTGATCTCGGACTCGTAGCCGGGGCCGCGTCGCATCGCGACCGCCTGGTGCCCGTTGATGCCTTCGAGCGCGGTCGCCGACGGCGTGAAGCGCAGATCGAGGTCACCTTGCTTGGCGGTGAATTCGCACAGCGCTCGCACCGCCACCTGGTACAGGGCCGAGGTCGAGGGGGAATGGCGGTTCAAGGTTGAGCGGCTGCGGCTGCGGGGGCGGGTCGGATTCGGAATCGATTGTCGCAGCGCGGTGGGTCGGCCACTGCTGCAACAATGGCCTCCCGCGCCTCTACGGCGATTGAACCTGCCGCATCAATGGACTCCTGCGCCCCATCGGCGATTGAACCTGCCGCATTCGGCAGCCCGTATCCCCGGCCTTGCCGCAGCACCCTTCGATGAGCGACGAGCACCAGATCGAGATCCCGCCGTCGTTCATCGCCTTGTTCGTCGACCCGGGGCGAACCCGGCCGAATGCGACGCGGTCGGTCATCGCCGAACGATACGAGTTGTGCGAGGACCTGGCCACCATGCTGACCGAGCATGCCCGCACGATGCTGTTCGACCTCGGTGTGACCGAAGCCGATGTGCTGGAACGCTGCCACCGCGGGCTGGTCGGTCCGGAATCGTCGTTCAGCGCACCGGAAGCGGTCTGGATCGTGCGGCGCCTGGCCGAGCTCCTCGACTGGCCGGACTGGCAGCCCCCGGTTGCGTAGGAGGGCCTTCAGGCCCGATTCGGCGCAGGCACCCACCGGATCAGGTCGATATCGCGCGTGAACGCGCTCCCACAGAATTCGTAATGCGTTGCATGGGCCTGAGCCGATCCGGCGCCGACGCTGCGTGCTGTAGGAGGGCCTTCAGGGCTGATTCGGCGCAGGCTTCAATGGTTGGGGGCGCAAGCGCGGCTGAAGCCGCTCCTACGAAACTCCTACGAAGGCAAACGGGGGGCCGCGGCGACGCGTACCCGGGGTACCGCGGCCTCGAGCACACGGCTCAACCGCTCAAGCATGCTGGCATGCAGCGCGGCCACCTGGTTGGCGACGAAGCGCCGCTGCGCCAGTTGTTCAGCGATATGTGGGAACTCGGCCTCGATCGATTCCAGCTGCACCACACAATCCAGCCCGGCATAGTCGGCGAGCAGCGGGTTGGCGGTGCAGACGATCAGCTTGCCAGCCGACAGATAGTCGAACAGCTTGGACGGGAAGTTGCTGCGGTTGAACGCCGAATCGGTGGCATTGAGCAGCAGCACCGCCGCCGCCCGGCGGCGCATCGCGTCGAGCTCAGTGTCTGATACGAAGCCGTGGAAGCGGGCGCGCGGATGGTTCTCGCACCAGCCGCGAACGATTTCGGTCTCTTCCTTGCCACCGCGGCCGCAGATGTTGAGCAGCCAGCCTTCCGGGCAGCAGTCGATATAACGCCGCAGTTCGTCGAAGCCGAAACCGCGCGAGAAGTTGCCGCTGAACAGGATCTCTTTCGTGGCCCCAGGCGATGCGGCGAGCCGGCTGATGTCGGCGTCATTGAAATAGCCGTGGATTACTTGGGCCGGCGGTTCGAAGCCGAGCGCGGCAATCCGTTCGAGCAGCCCTTCGTTGACCGCGATCACGGCCGAACAGTGGCGGTAGATCGCGCGTTCGATCGCACGGTACAGCGGGCCGTTGTAGTGCCGGGCGAGATAGAAGCCGTCTTCGTAGTCGAGCACGAACGGCAGCGCGTGCCGACGCTGCGCCCACAACACTGGCAGCGCGCGCTCGGGGTCGTAGTTGTAGACCATCGCCAGATCGATGCGCGAGCGCTGCTGCACCAGCCAGCGCTGCGCGTGACGCGTCGCGAGCCAGCGCCGCATCGGCGTCAGCTTGCCGAGTGCCCAGGTCGGGCCATGGTGGATGGTGATGCGTTCGCCGATGCGCTCGACCAGTTCGGGAAAGCGGCCCTTGGCGTACGAGCTCGACACGATCTCGACGTCGTGACCCAGCGCGGCCAGGTAGGCGGCCAGGTTCAGCACCTTCTTGCGCCCGGCCGGCGACAGATAGCGCTGGTTGCCGCGCACCGCGATGCAATGCTCGGTGATGCACTGGGCCAGCAGCGCGATCCGCATGTCGTTCAGTCGGTGTGGTTCGCCATCAGCGCATCGGCGCCGGGCAGTCGATCCGGTTCGACATCAGCGCGCCGGTGTCCGGCACTGCGCAAGCAGATTGAACAGCGCGCCAAAGTGCTGATCCAGCGTGTACGGGTAGCGGATGTGGCGGCCCGGCTGGTCGAGCAGCGCCAGCGTTCCCGCATCATGGCGATCGAGCGCGGTCGTCAGCGCCGCGCGCAGCGCGGGCAGGCTGCGCTCGAAACGCAGGCACGCCTGCTCGGACAACACCTCGGCCGCACCCACATTGCTGGAGAACAGCGCCGGTGTTCCGCACAGGATCGCCTCCGGCCCGACCAGGCCGAAGGCTTCGTACTGCGAGGCGAGGATGACTGCATCGGCGGCCGCGTACAGCGCCGGCATGTCGCTGCGAAATCCGAGGTTGATCACGCCCGGCGCATCGAGCGCCGCCTTGCCGGCCACCACCAGGCGGATGCGCGGGTCGGCGTCGGCTAGCGCCTGCACGATCAACTCGCCGCCCTTTCGCACATGGTCGTTGGACGGGAACAGCAGCAACAGATCGCGCGCAGCGATGCCGATCGATTGGCGCAAGCCGTCGCGGCCGGCGCGCGCGGCCAGCGAGAAACGCTCGCTGTCGACCGGCGGATACAGCGTCACCACCTTGGCCGGATCGATGCCGTAGTGGCCGGTCACTTCATCGGCGACCATCGCCGAATGGCAGACCACACGCTGCGCGCGCTCATAGACCGATTGTTCACGCGCCAGCGTCGAGCGGTCGGAGAAGCCGGGACGCGTTCTGCCACGTGCCAGCAGATGCGCCCGGTGGGTGCCGCCGACCACCGACAGCTCGGCGCCCGGCACCCGCGAGACAGCGATCGTCGGCCAGTCGGCACGCACCCGAGAGAGGCTGCGGGTTTCGAACAGATGGGTATTCAGGCGCGAGAACGGTGTGCGATCGGGCACCACGACGAATTCGACCCCGGTCGGTTTCGCACCGGGCCAGTCGAACCGCCGGGTCACCGCGCGGCACGGCAGTCCGTGGCTGCAGGCCCAGCCGATCATGTCGAGCACGTGGCGTTCCATGCCGCCGCCGCGACGGACCGAATGGAAGATCAGATTGAATCCGGGCAACACAGGCATGGGGCGGGCAGGACTGTATCATCCGCCCCGCCGGGCTTCCCCGTCATCGTCTCCCATGAACAGGCCCGAACCACCCGAACCCCGGCGCATCCTGGTCATCCGGCTGCAGCACCATGGCGACGTGTTGCTGACAACGCCTATCTTCAGCGCACTGAAGCGCCGATTCCCGGGTGTCGAAGTCGATGCCCTGGTTTATGCGGAGACCGTTCCGATGCTCGCTGCCAATCCCGATCTGGCGACGGTCTGGGCACTGCCCCGGCGCGCCCAGATCCGCTCGGGACGGACGCGGCTGGCGGCGCTTGGCAAACTGCTGATCGATATCCGGCGTCGGCGCTATGACTGGGTGCTGCACCTGAACGACCAGTGGCCCGGTGCCGTGATCGCGGCGGTGAGCGGCGCCCGCGTTCGCTTCAGCCACGAGATGGACAAGCGCGACATCTGGTTGTGGCGCGCGATCTTCAACCACCGGGCGCGAGAAGATCATTCCCGGCACACGGTTGAAAGCAACCTGGCGGTGCTGAGCGCGCTCGGCGTCGATGTCGACCCGGCGCAGGCCCGTTGCACCATGGCGATTGCGCCGGGCGACGCAGCACTTGTGCGAGACCGTCTGACCGCCGCGGGCGTGAGCGATGGCTATGTGCTGGTCCACCCGACTTCGCGCTGGTTCTTCAAATGCTGGGAGGACGATCGGTTTGCCGAGGTGATCAGCGCGCTGCTGCGCTCGGGACGGCGCGTGGTGCTGACCGCCGCGCCGGACCGTCGCGAGATGGAACTGATCGAAGCCTTGCTGGCCCGCGTGGCCGAGCCGGGGCTGGTGTCGCTGGCCGGGCAATTGACGTTGCCGCAACTGGCCGCAGCCATCGCCGGCGCGGATCTGTTCATCGGCGTCGATTCGGTGCCGATGCACATGGCCGCCGCGCTCGACGTGCCGATCGTCGCGTTGTTCGGTCCGACGCATGTGCACCGGTGGCGGCCGTGGAGCAAGTCTGCCGAGGTGATCGATGCGGCAGCCTACGGACCGCTGATCGCACCAAACGATGTCGATACCACGACCACCGAGCGGCACCTGAAGAATATTCCGGTGCAGCCGGTGCTCGATGCAGTCGGGCGACAACTCGCGCGCCGATCTGCAAACAAGGATGCGGTCGCATGACACCGGCCCGGGTCTCGGTCATCGTCTCGACCTACAACCGCACCGATGCGCTCGCCGCGGTGCTGCACGGTCTGTCGCAGCAAGTCGGCGTGACGTCGGACGAATGGGAAATCATTGTCGCCGACGACGGCTCGCGGTCCGATACCGCGGGGCAGATCGGCCGCTTCGCCGCTCGCATCGATTGCCGGCTGGTTCACGTCTGGCACCCGGACGACGGCTTTCGGCTGTCGGCAATCAGGAACCTGAGCGCCCGCGTCGCCAGCGGCGATTGGCTGGTATTTCTCGACGGCGATTGCGTTCCTTTTCCCGACTTCGTGCAACGCCAGCAAGGCCTGGCCGAAGCAGGCTGGTTCGTCGCCGGCAACCGGATCCTGCTCGATCAACTGCTGACCGAGTCGATCTGCGCCGATCCGACCACCGCGAGTCAGATCGTGCGGCAGCGCTGGTGGCGCTGGCCGGCCTTGCGCGCCGGTGGCCGCTGCAACCGCTGGCTGCCGCCGCTGCGACTTCCGCTGGGTGCGCTGCGCAAATTGCGGGCGCGAAGCTGGCGTGTGCTGAAGGGTTGCAACATCGGCGTCTGGAAGCCGGACTTCCTCGCGGTCGACGGTTTCGACGAGGCCTTCTCGGGCTGGGGTCGCGAGGATTCGGATTTCGCGATCCGCCTGATCCGTCATGGCGCGCGCCTGAAGGACGGCCGCTTCGCGGTGCCGGTGCTGCACCTGTGGCACCGCGAGAACGATCGCTCGAACCTGGCGGGCAACGACGATCGGCTGGCCGAACTGCTGGCGAGTGACCGGTCTTGCGCGCGTCTGGGGGTGCAACGGCATGTCGAAGGCGAGGTCGCCGAGACCATTCGACAGGTTTTCGAGGCGCGCAGAGACTGAGTAACAGCTTCGACCGGCAGGGCTCGCGAGGGCGGCCGCAGATGACACTGTCGACCTGACCAATCAAGCGGCAGCTAAGATATACATCTGATCATGTAGATCTTCGAGGTGGGCATGCAAGTTTCAAAGTGGGGAAACAGCCTGGCGGTTCGCCTTCCCGCTGCAGTGGTCGAGGCCCTCGACCTGAAGCCGGGAGACAACATCGACATTCACGTCAGCGGCGAGCGTTCGTTTGCGATCGAGAAGGCCCCAGGCGCTCTGGAGCTGTTGGCGAGAATACGCAAGTACCGAGGTCGACTGCCGTCCGACTTCAAGTTCGATCGCCTGCAAGCCAATGAGCGCCGGTGAAGACTTCTTCGACACCAATGTGGTGCTCTATTTGCTGTCGGCCGACATCAGCAAGGCCGACCGGGCCGAAGAATTGCTCGCCACTGGAGGGACGATCAGCGTCCAGGTCTTGAACGAGTTTGTGGCGGTCGCTTCGCGCAAGCTGCACATGCCGTGGCTCGAGATCCGCGACGTGCTGGCCCAGGTCCGAGCCGTCTGCACGATCGTGTCGATGACCGTCGAGACCCACGAACAGGCGCTGCGGATTGCCGAGCGGTACGGCATCCCGATCTTCGATGCGCTGATCGTTTCGGCAGCTCTGCTGGCAAATTGCAAGACACTCCATTCGGAGGACATGCAGATCGGCCAGGTGATCGATCGACGGTTGACCATCCGGAATCCGTTCGCTTCGTCGTGAGCCCGGGTCGTTGCGGGCTCAATTCCGCCCGTGCCGCCTCACCTCGAGCGCCCGTGCATATTTGAGATACGAACCCAGCCCCTTGCCGATCGACAGCGTCAGCCCGTCCAGCCCGGCCAGAAAGCCGCGCTTGCCGATGTAGTGCTTGATGAACGCGGTGCTGCCGTGCACAAACGGCGCCCACGCCGAAATGGGGCGATCACTGGCCGCCAGCTCCTCGCCCATCGTCACCGGGTACTGGCAGGCGCGGCGGAAGATGTCGGGGTAGTCGCGGAACGAAAAGTGGGTCAGATGCAGTTCGAGGCGCCGGATCCGCTGCGCCTGGATCCGGGTATGCGCCAGCACCGGTGGAAAGCTGGCGCGCTGGCGGTGGAAGATGCGGCAAACGTGATCCGGATACTGCCCGGCATACGGCGAGGCACGCAGGCCGATGTGGTTGCGGCGCCGGGTTTCGAAGGCATCGACGCCTTGCGCTTCGAGGTCGGTCTGCTGCAGGTACTCGACCAGGTCGTCTTCCAGCCGTTCGTCGGCATCCAGGTTGACGATCCAGTCGTGACGGCAATGCGGCAACCCGAACGTCCGCTGCGGGCCGTCGCCCAGAAACTTCTGGCTGAGCACCGTCGCCCCCTCGGCGCGTGCGATCGCCGCGGTGTCGTCGCTGCTGAGCGAATCGACCACCACGATGTCGTCGCACACGCGCCGCAGCGATTCGAGGCAGGCGCGAATGTGGCGGGCCTCGTTGTAGGTGATGACCAGGCCGCTGAAGGGTCGTGAAGCCATGTCGGATCGGCGATCGGCGGACGGTTCAGCCGCGCTTCGGGGCGGCCTCGCGCGGCACGCGGCCCATCAGATAGAACTCGTCGTTCGGCCGCATCGAGGTCAGGTTGGCCATGCGGTTCGACAGGCCGAACAGCGCCGTGATCGCACCGATGTCCCAGGCATCTTCGGGTGTGAAACCGTGGCCCGCCAGCGCATCGAAATCAGCCTCGCCGATGGATGCTGAATCGACGCAGATCTTCATCGCGAAATCGAGCATCGCGCGCTGGCGGGCGGAGATGTCGGCCTTGTGGTGATTGACTGCAATCTGATCGGCCAGCATCGGCTTCTTCTCGTAGATGCGCAGGATCGCACCGTGCGCCACCACACAGTACAGGCAACGATTGGCGCCACTGGTGGCCACCACGATCATTTCCTTCTCGCCCTTGCTCAGGCCCGACGGACGCAGCATCAAGGCATCGTGATAGGCCATGAAGGCGCGCAGTTCGTCCGGCCGGTGCGCCAGCGTCAGGAACACGTTCGGCACGAAGCCGGCCTTCTGCTGCACCTCGAGCAACTGGTTTCGGAGATCTTCCGGCAGCTCGGCGAGGCTCGGAACGGGAAAGCGGCTGATCGGCAAAGTCATCGGAAACTCCTCATTGGGTGGTGCTTCAGGCGGGGCGCGCGGCGCCGCCGAATTGCAGGGAATGCAGCCGGGCATACAGGCCGCCGTGGGCCAGCAGCTCGGCATGGCTCCCCTGCTCGACGATACGCCCGTCCTGCATCGCGACGATGCGATCGGCGCGTTCGATGGTCGACAGCCGGTGCGCGATCACCAGGCTGGTGCGCCCGTGCATCAGCGTCTCGAGTGCCTGCTGCACCAGCCGCTCCGATTCCGAATCGAGCGCCGATGTGGCCTCGTCGAGGATCAGCACCGGCGCATCCTTGTAGATCGCGCGTGCAATCGCCAGGCGCTGGCGCTGGCCGCCTGACAGCTGGCTTCCGTTGTGCCCGATCATCGAGTCGATGCCTTGCGGCAGCGAATCCACATGCTCGATCAGATTGGCGCCCTGCAGCGCGCGGCGCACGCGGTCGCGGTCGAACGAGACCGCGCCGGTGTCCGGATCGCGCACCTCGGTTCCGAGCGCCACGTTCGCCGCCACGCTGTCGTTGAACAGCACCACATCCTGGCTGACCAGCGCGAACTGGCGCCGCAGCGCGACCACATTCCACTGCGCCAGCGCAACGTCGTCGAGCAACACCTCGCCGTCGCTCGGATCGATGAAACGCGGCAGCAGATTGACCAGCGTCGACTTGCCGGCGCCCGACGGTCCGACCAGGGCCACCATCTCGCCCGGATTCAGTTCGAGATCGACCCCGTCGAGGGCGGTGGCGGTGCTGCCCGGGTAGCGCAGACAGACGCCTTTGAGCTGCAGATGGCCGCTGCAGCGCTCCGGATCGTGCGGGCCGCCTTGTTCGCGCGGGCTGTCCTCGATCAGCCGCAGGGCGCGCTCCAGCGCCGCCAGGCCGCGCGTGATCGGACCGGCCACTTCCGACAGGTGCTTCATCGGACTGATCAGCATCAGCATGCCGGTGACGAAGGCGACGAAGCTGCCGACCGACGGACCGCCCTGGCGCGCCTGCCACAACGCAGCGACGATCACCGCCGACATCGCCACCGCCGCCAGCATCTGGGTGATCGGCGTCATCGATGCACCGGCCACCGCGCTCTTGATCGACAGCCGTCTCAAGGCCTCGCTGGCCTGCCGGAAGCGCTGCGTCTGGGTGGTCTTGGCGGCGTGCAACCGCACGATGCGCCAGGCCAGCACGTTTTCCTCGACCACATAGGCCAGTTCGTCGGTGGCGGCCTGGCCGGCCACCGTCAGTCGGTGCAGGCGTCGGCTGAGCGTTCGCATCACCAGCGCAATGGCCGGAATCAGCACCGCAACGAAGATCGTCAGCTGCCAGTTCAGCCACAGCAGGTAGCCGAGCAGCGCCAGCAGCATCAGCGAGTCGCGGATCAGCGTCTGCAGCGAATAGACCAGCTGGTTGGTGCCGGTCTGCACCTCGTAGGCGAGGGTGTTGGTCAGGCTGCTCGCGGTCGACTGGGTGAACAGCGTGGGCGCGGCGTCGAGCAGGCGCTCGAACATGGCGGTGCGCAAGCGCAGCATGCCGTGGTTGGCGGTCCACGACAGGCCGTACTGAGCCACGAAACCGGCCGCACTGCGCACCGTGAAGATGCCGATCACGACCGGTGGCACCAGCCACAGCGGCAATTCGTTGCTGTTGAAGCCGCTGTCGAGCAGCGGCTGCATCAGCGCCGGGATCAGCGGTTCGGTCAGCGCCGCGACCAGCGATCCGCCGAGCACCATCAACACGCCCAGCCGTGCACCAGAAAAATACGGCCACAGGCGGCGCAGGCGGGCGAGGAAGCTCGGGCTGGTCATTGCGAGGCATTATCGTGTCGACGCTGCGCGGGCCCCCGGTCGACCGTGCGCTGGCGGTTCTGGCCGGCGCAGGCATCCGCTGCCGATCGCCTGCGACGGGTGCCGCAGCGCCGCCGGCACGCGGCCCGGATCGCTGCCAGGTGCCTGCCGAGTCCCTGCCAAATGCGTGCCTGGCTGCCGCAACACAGGGCTGTTATCCTGCCCGGGGCAACCGGGCCTAGCGCCGACACCGGCCCTCGGGACATGAAATCGGCTCGACTCCGATGCACCTTCGAAGGAACCTTGTCGACAAAATGGAATCACTTGCAAGATGCTGACGAGACGTTATCTGGCTGGCGCTGTCGCCGGCCTTTCCCTTTTGTTCGGGCTGCCGCCGGCATTGGCGCAGTTTCGGGTCGAGATTTCCGGCGTCGGCGCGACCCAGGTACCGATCGCCATCGCCCGCTTCCGCGACGAGGACAAGACCAACCAGATCCTGTCCGGGATCATCCGCGCCGATCTCGAGCGCAGCGGGGTCTTCCGCGGTCAGGAAGTCACCTCGGTGATCGACGAGACCGCGTTGCCGGTGCTGGCCGAATGGCGCGCCCGCACCGTCGATGCGCTGGTGACCGGTTCGGTGACCCGGCTGGCCGACGGCCGCTTCGATGTCCGCTTCAAGCTGTGGGACATCGTCAAGGGCAACGAGATCGGCGGCCAGAGCACGGCAGTGGTGGCGGCTGACCTGCGTCTGGCCGCGCACCGCATTGCCGACTATGTCTACGAGAAGCTGACCGGCGAGAAAGGCATTTTCGCCACCCGCATGGCCTATGTCACCAAGGGCGGCGGGCGTTATACGCTGCGGGTGGCCGATGCCGATGGCGAGGCCGCTCAAGTGGCGCTGAACAGCCCCGAGCCGATCATCTCGCCATCCTGGTCGCCCGATGGCAAGGAGTTGGCCTATGTGTCCTTCGAGGCACAGAAAGCCGTCGTCTACGTGCAGGATGTACTGAGCGGCAAGCGCCGCAAGGTGGCCGATTTCCGAGGCTCCAATAGCGCGCCGGCCTGGTCACTCGACGGGCGCCAGCTGGCAGTTACCTTGTCGCGCGACGGCGGCTCGCAGCTGTTCCTGATCGGCCGCAACGGCGAGAACCCGAAGCGCCTGACTTCCAGTTCGGCGATCGACACCGAGCCGGTATTCGCGCCCGACGGTCGCATCTATTTCGTCAGCGACCGCGGCGGCGGCCCGCAGGTCTACCGCATGCCGGCCGGTGGCGGGGCGCCCGAGCGCGTCACCTTCGCTGGCGGCTACAACGTCAGCCCGACCATCAGCTCGGACGGCCGTTACATGGCCTATGTGTCGCAGGAGGGCGGGGCGCTGAAGCTGCAACTGCTTGACCTGGTGTCGGGCGGCCCGCCGCGGGCATTGACCGACACCACCTCGGACGAAAGCCCGAGCTTCGCGCCAAATGGCAAGCTGATCGTCTACGCCACCCGCGTCGGCGGCCGCGATGTCTTGATGACCACCACGGTCGACGGCAAGATCAAGGCGCGACTCCTGTCTTCCACCGCCGACGTGCGCGAACCGGCCTGGGGCCCGTTCGGCCGCTGAGCCCGTTGCCGTGACCCGCTATGCCCACACCTTGTCTGCCCTCGATGACGCCCGCGCGCCGCGGGGGCGTGTTTTCTGCTCAACCATTCATAAGGAGATCCACATGAAGCCCACCTCACTGATTCTTTCCGCAGGCCTGACTTCGCTGGCGCTCGTGCTTGGAGGCTGTGCCTCCGGGGTCAAGCTCGATACCCCGGTGCCGGTCGAATCGCGTGGCACCGGCAGTACAGGCGCCGCGGGTTCCGGCTCGGCCGGCGCTGGCGGCAGCGCCGGCTCGGCCGGACAGTCCGGCGTCGCGAGTGTCGATCTGAACCGGGCCGGCAGTGCCGCGGCCAATGCCAACCTGCCGCGCGTTGTCTACTTCGATTACGACAGCTACGTCGTCAAGGACGAGTTCCGCAACGTCGTCGAAGCCAACTCGCGCATGTTGGCCGCCGACCGTACCCGCCGCATGTCGATCGAAGGCCATACCGACGAGCGCGGCGGCCGCGAATACAACCTGGCACTGGGTCAGAAACGCGCCGAGGCGGTGGCGCGCGCGATGACGCTGCTGGGTGCGGCGGAAAATCAGGTCGAGGCGGTGAGCTTCGGCAAGGAGCGGCCGGCGGCAACGGGCAGTGACGAAGCGGCGTGGGCGATGAACCGCCGCGCCGAACTCAACGCGAAGTAATCATGGCAGCCACGAACCAGACCCATGCAGGCTCGTGGGCAGCGGCGGCGCGGCGTGGCGCCGTCGCGGCCGCGTTGGCGGTCGTCTGGTTGGCCCCGGCGCACGCCGGCTTGTTCGATGACGAAGAAGCGCGCAAGGCCATCCTCGATTTGCGCCAGCGCGTCGATCAGACCAACGATCAAAGCCGTTCCCGCGACGCCGACCTGGCAACCCAGATGACCGCGTTGACGACCGCGTTGACGACCTCGTTGACCGAGCAGCTCACCCAGCTGCGCCGCAGCCTGCTCGACCTCAATAACGAGCTCGAGTTGCTGCGCGGCGAAAACGCGAAGCTGCGCGGCAACAACGAGCAGGTGAGTCGCGATCTGGCCGAGTTGCAGCGCGCGCAGAAAGACATCAAGCAGGGCATCGACGAGCGCATCCGCCAGATGGAGCCGAAGAAGGTCGCTGTCGACGGCGTCGAGTTCCAGGTCGAGCCCGAAGAAAAACGCCTGTACGACGCCGCGATGGCGCAGATCCGGGCCAGCGATTTCGTGGCCGCGTCGAGCTCGCTGGCGGCCTTCCAGCAACGTTATCCGAGCAGTGGCTACAACGAGTCGGTGTTGTACTGGCTGGGCAACTCACAGTACGCGCGGCGCGATTGCAAACTGGCGATGACCAGCTTCGGCCGGCTGATCGCCATTGCCCCGACCCATTTGCGCGCGCCGGAGGCGATGTTGTCGATCGCCAATTGCCAGAGCGAACTGAAGGACGCCAAGTCCGCGAAGAAGACGCTCGAGGACCTGGTCAAGTCGTACCCGAGCTCTGAAGCCGCGGTCGCTGCCAAGGAACGCCTGGTCGCCATGAAGTAGCACGCTGGAGGCCGCCCTGTGCATCTGCGGCGTGCGCCTGTATGCCGGGATCTGCGCCTGTGAGCTTGGCGGCTTCGTGCGCGGCGACAAGCTGCTCGACGAGCGCGATGCAGGCTCGGTGATCGTCAACGACGGCAATGGCCGCTTCTGCGAACCCGCACCCGGCCGCAACTGGCTGGCCGGCGCGTCGGCCGAGTTCAGGTTCTGAACACCAGACTGAGTCCTCAGCCATGGCGAGGTGCCCGATGTGGTGCCAGACCGCTCTGCATAGAATCCGTCGATGACCCTGGCTGATCTGGAATCGCTGCAAAACCAGGTGCTGGTTGCGGCATTCGGCCTCTCGCTGTTGTTTGGCGTGATCGCCCAGCGCAGCCATTTCTGCACCATGGGTGCCTTGTCCGACATCGTCAACATCGGCGACTGGACCCGCATGCGGATGTGGGTGCTGGCGATCGGCGTCGCGGTGGTCGGCTTCAACGCGATGGTGGCGCTGGGCTGGGTCGAAGCGGCCGACAGCTTCTATGCCACGCCCCGCCTCACGGCCTTGTCCGCCTTGCTGGGCGGCGGCTTGTTCGGCATCGGCATGGTGCTGGCCTCGGGCTGTGGCAGCAAGACCTTGCTGCGCATCGGCGCCGGCAATCTGAAATCGCTGGTTGTCTTTCTGGTGCTGGCGATCAGCGCCTACGCCACCATCCGCGGGCTGACCGCCGTGTGGCGTGTCAACACGGTCGACCAGGTGTTCTGGACGCTGCCTGCCGGACAGGATCTGCCGAGCCTGGCGAATACCGCCTTCGGCATCGCCACTCCGCGCGCCGCGGCCATCCTCGGCCTGCTGGCCGGCGCCGGCTGCATCGCCTGGGTACTGGCCAGGCCCGAAGGGCGCAGCGGCGAAGTCTGGCTGGCCGGCGCCGGCATCGGCGCGGTGATCGTGGCGGTCTGGTGGGTGTCCGGGCAGTTCGGTCATGTGGCCGAACACCCCGAAACACTGGAGGCGAGCTTCGTCTCGACCGCCAGCCGGCGCATGGAGTCGCTCAGCTTCGTCGCACCGGCGGCGCAGCTGCTCGACTGGTTCATCTATTACAGCGACGCCGGCAAACGCCTGACGCTCGGTGCCGTGTCGACGCTGGGTGTGGCGCTGGGATCGTTTGCCTATGCGATCAGCACCCGCAGCTTCCACTGGGAGGGTTTCCGCAATGCCCGCGACACTGGCAACCACCTGATCGGCGCGGTGTTGATGGGCGTCGGCGGTGTCACGGCACTCGGCTGCACGATCGGGCAGGGCATCACTGGCCTGTCGACGCTGAGCATCGGCAGCCTGCTCGCGGTAGCCGGCATCGTCGGTGGCGCAGTTGCGGCGCTGCGCTGGCAGATCTGGCAGGTCGAGCGGGGCGCGTCATGAGCGGCGATGGGCAAGCGGGGGTCAACCATGATGCCGATCTGGAACGCCGCTTCGGCGGCCTGCAGCGGCTGTACGGCGAAGCGGGATACCGGCGCGTGCGCGCTGCCCGCATTGCGGTGGTCGGCCTCGGCGGTGTCGGATCCTGGGCGGTCGAAGCCTTGGCGCGCAGCGGCGTGGCCCGGCTGGTGCTGATCGACCTCGACCATGTCTCCGAATCGAACATCAACCGCCAGGTGCAGGCGCTCGGCACGACGCTCGGGCAATCGAAGGTGATCGCCCTGCAGCAGCGCATCGCCGACATTCATCCCGGCTGCGAGGTGATCGGCATCGAGGAATTCGTCGACGATGCGAACTGGCCCGCACTGCTGACCGAACCGGTCGATGCCGTGATCGACGCCTGTGATCAGCTGCGCGCCAAAACGGCGATCGCTGCCTGGGGCATCGCGTCGCGATCGACGGTGATCAGCGTCGGCGCGGCCGGCGGCAAGCGCCTGCCGCAGGCGGTCGAGGTGGCCGATCTGTCCGAAGTCAGCCACGACCCGCTGCTGGCGTCGTTGCGCCAGCGGCTGCGCCAGCATCATGGCGCGCCGAAAGGGGGAGGGAGCAGCAGCAACAGCGCCGGCGGCAACGCTGCACGCGGCGTTCGCGCTTCCAGCATCGGCCTGCGCTGCGTATTCTCGCGCGAGCCGGTGCGGCTGCCGGCGGCTTGCGAGATCGGTCCGCTGAACGGCACCGAGGAGGGCGCGGCCGAGGTCAACCGATTGGCCAGCGTCATCGACGGCAGCCTCAACTGCCACGGCTACGGATCGGCCGTCGCGGTGACCGCCAGCTTCGGCCTGGTCGCCGCCAACGAAGCCTTGCTGCAGCTGCTGAATCGCCCACAGAATTGACCGGCCAGCGCCGCCAGGCGGACGAGCCGTTTCCGCAGGTTATAATCTTGGGCTTTTCGGGGGTCGTTAGCTCAGTTGGTAGAGCAGCGGACTTTTAATCCGTAGGTCGCGTGTTCGAGTCACGCACGACCCACCATCACGTTGCGGCACTCCCGCCCCATGATGGCCCCGAAAATTCGGCGTGCCGTGTTTTTTTGCGGGCACCGTGGGGCTCTTAGCTCAGTTGGTAGAGCAGCGGACTCTTAATCCGTAGGTCGAGTGTTCGAGTCACTCAGGGCCCACCAAAATACCTCGAGAAAATCAATGACTTACGACAGATAGTTGTAGGAAGCTGTGCTGTGTCGCTGTCGAAAAAATTTCCATCGTCGGAATTGAAGCTGTATTCGGCGTATTTTTCGAAGATCGTTTTGCAGGGAACTAGCGACAGTCGACATCGTCAGACAGTAGAAAATTCCTCGTTTTCGGGGGTCTTTACTGAATGCACTTGCGAACTTCGTAGCGCATGCTACAGTTCGCACCGTCGCTGAGCCCCACCTACCTATCGGGACTCTTCGGCACCTGCCCCCTCTTTAGGGGGCTTATCTTTTGTGGACGCCGTTTATGAATCGGTTCGTTCTGATGGTCGACGCAGGTTACCTGCTTAGCCAAGCAATACAGATCGTCAGCAACAAGGTCAGCCGGAAGCGTGCGGATTTGGACGTTGTCGATCCCGCAGCATTGATTGAGACCTTGGTAAACAAGTCGAGGTCACTGCTGCAACTCACCGGCAAGGAGCTCCTTCGGGTCTACTGGTACGACGGAATGATGGCCAATGGCCTGACGTCGCAGCAACGGGCTATGGTCGACGTGGACGATGTCCAGTTGCGTGCCGGGACCATTAACTCGGCAGGGCAACAGAAGGGCGTTGATTCGTTGATTGTCACGGACTTGATCGAGCTGACATCTCATCATGCCATCTGCGACGCGATCTTAATCACAGGCGACAGCGATCTGGCGGTCGGCATCGAGCTCGCCCAGCGACGTGGGGTGCGAATCGCGGTCCTTGGTATCGAGGACCTGTCGATCGGTGTGGCGCATCACCAGAGCTTCGAGATCACAAGCAGGGCGGACCGTGTCGGCAGGTTAGGCCGGTCAGACATCGCCGGTTCGTTTCGATATGTCCCAGCCGGGCCAAGGCCACAGACCGCCGCCACCGCGAGAACGCCGAGCGCACAGCCTTTGACGACGGGCACGGCTAGTGCATCGCAAGCGCCGCAAGTTGCTGCGTCGGTTGCAGTTGTCTCGGGCCCCGCGCTCGCAGCACCGCAGATCGCAGCCGCTGCGGCAGCTGCTTCTACGCTCGCTAGACCGCTAACGCCAGCTGACGAAGCGGCCATCGATACGGCTGTGAAAGCGTTCTGTTCGACGTTCGGGCCTACGACCAAGGCGATTGATCCCTCGACCAGCCGAATAGAGGCCTCGGTGGACAAGGCGCTCATCCACGACGTGTTTCTCGCACTGGCTCGCGGAAAGCTGACTAACGCAGAAAAGAATCGGGCGCGCGCTACTTTCCGCAAGCAGCCGTAGAGCGCCCCTCCGTCGCGCGATCTTGGACCGCTCGTGGACCTTGCGGTAGTCGTTGAGCTCGCTTGCAGGGTCTGGCAGATCACCCCCCCCATCGCCTTGTGCTCGGTCGTGTAGTGCGCGCGCAGGTCGTGAAACGTGAAACGCTGCGCCACCACGCCCAACGCCCCAGCAACTCGCGCATCAGCATGCCCACCTTGCCTGGGGAAGTCCACCGCCGTATACGGGTTGCCGTAGCGGGTCGGGAGAAGGCCGCACTGGGCTGTGGATGCCGGATCGCTCGTGGTCAGCCATCTTCGCGTCATCCCTTCTTCCGGGCGTCAGCCTCCATAGCCTTCACCTACTGGGCGTAGCTGGTGGTCAGAAACGCTCGCGGGACCGCGGGACGCCGCCCGATCGGGATTCGTGGATAACTTTGAGGTGGCTCGGCTGGTGAGCCGGTGAGCCACACAGCTTGGACAATCGAACGCATGCTTGTTTTGCCGTCTAGTTCTGTTCACCGTTGTGGTGTAAAGTGGTGCATCCTTGGCGTTAGCGGGCAGGAGCAATGGTCACCAAGCGGAAAGCTGGGAGCGAACAGATGAAAAGGATGTCAGTCAGCCTGCCGGCCGATCTGCATGACACGCTGCAGCGAATCGCCAAGGATCAGAAAGTGTCATTAGGCTGGGTTGTTCGGGACGCGGCTGAGAAGTACGTCGGCGACAAGTGGCCGCTGCTGGCCCGAAAGGGGTAAAGCATGAGCACAACTGAAATGATCCGGGTCGCCCCGGAGGCCGTAACCAGGCTGATCGCCGCCGCTTGTGACATGTCGCCCATTGCAGGCCTGACGCACAACTTCTACCGATACCCTGCGAGGTTCTCGCCGAAGCTGGTTCGTGCCGTCATTGACACCTTCACCCGGCCCGGTGATCTCGTTCTAGATCCCTTTGTGGGGGGAGGCACGACGCTCGTCGAGTCCCTTGCATCAGGTCGCAATGCGATCGGCGCTGACATTAGCTCGCTGGCGACGTTCGTCAGTGAGGTCAAGACAACGCTGTACAGCGACGACGAGCTTGTCCGGCTCACCCGCTGGGCATCTCGCGTGGCCGCAAACTTTAGCATTTGGACGCCGGTGAAGCGGGACCATGCGTATGAAGACGCTGGGTACACGAAGCACCTTGACGGCGCAAATACATGGCGGTTGAAGCGCTGCATTGAGCACGTATTGGAAAGTGCTCGCAATCTGCACGACCGGCGGCTGGAAGCCTTTGCTCGTTGCGTCACATTGCGGACGGCTCAGTGGGCGCTGAACGGGCGAAAGAAGCTGGCTTCAATCACGGACTTTCGGAACATGATTGTCACGGACGCAACTGCGATGATCGAAGGCGCTCGCGAGCTTCGCAAGGCCGTTGAATCGGTGGGCCCGCCCTCCACCATCCACTGCATAAACCGCACCACTAAGGGCCTCGAAACAGACGCCCTGTTCGCCACCGAGAAAAAGCCTCGTCTAGTAGTGACATCTCCGCCTTACCCCGGCGTCCATGTCCTCTATCACCGCTGGCAGGTGGACGGACGCAAGGAAACGCCGGCACCGTTCTGGATCGCAAACCGGCTCGATGGCGACGGTGCGGCTTACTACACGATGGGCGCACGCAACACGATCAAGCTAAACAGCTACTTCGCGAACCTGAAGGAGTCGCTGCAGTCGGTAGCATCGCTCTGCGACCGTTCCACCATGATCGTTCAGGTCGTCGCCTTTTCGGAGCCCGAGTGGCAGTTACCACGCTATCTGTCCGTCGCAGACGATGTGGGCATGACGGAGTGTTTGCTTCCGGATTGCACCGAGTCGCCTGATGGACGCCTCTGGCGCACAGTGCCGAATCGGCGTTGGTACGCTGATCAGCGGGGTGTCACGAACGGCAGTGAAGAAGTCGTCCTCTTTCACCGGCTCCGCTAAAGCGACTGTCCGGTCAAGCTAGACCTACCTGGCCAGTTCCCAAGGCAGATCTCGGCTGCCGTTCACGGCTTTCAGTTTCCCCTCCTTCCGGAGCGCAGTGGCGGCCCATCGGGCGTCGTATTGCCACGTGTAGAGCATGGGCCCCGAGCTTCTCAGCTGCGCTTCGTACGTGTGCCAGATGTACTTGGCAACATCGCCTGCCCTGGCTTTCCCACCGAGAGATCGCAAAGCACTAAGTACCCAAACTTTCATGTTATCGCGCGTCATTTTTGTCCTTCCTGTTGCAGTGGATTGGCTACGTCTATGCCGCGTTGGTTGGCGACAATGACCAAGTCCGGTCGACGACAACTATCTTGTCCGGTTGAGCACCAGTGTCGGGCTGGTCCGGGAGGCGGGTCTATCGTGAGTCGATCGTCATTGAACGAAGGCTCGCCCAGTGCCCGGCAAGAAGAT
>JANNNE010000083.1:0-12330 GCA_031398385.1 Ideonella sp. | reverse complement strand
TGATCGCGATCTGCCACAGATCGAGCCGCCCTTCGGCCTCGACGGCCGGCTTCAGGTGATCTTCTTCGCCGACCGACACACCGCCGCTGGTGACGATCAGGTCGTGACCCGAAGCCGCACGGCGCAAGGCGTCGCGGGTCGCGTCGAGCCGATCGGGGACGATGCCGAAATCGCTGCACTCGCAGCCGAATCGTTCGATCAGCGCCCGCAAGGTATATCGGTTCGAGTTGTAGATCGCGCCGGGACGCAAAGGCTCGCCGGGCATCACCAGTTCATCGCCGGTCGAGAACAGTGCCACCTTCGGCCGGCGAACCACTAACAGCGTGGCCGCACCGACCGACGCAGCCAGCCCGAGCGCCTGCGGCGTCAGGCGCTGACCGGGCGACAGGATCTCGGCATCACGCCGAACATCCTCGCCGCGCCGACGGATCCATTGGCCACTGACCGGCACGATGTCGATCGCGACCGAACCATCGTCCAGCGCCCGGCATTGCTCCTGCATCACCACCGCGTCGGCGCCCGCCGGTATCTGGGCACCGGTGAAGATGCGCGCCGCGGATCCTGCGCTCAGCGGCTGGGCCGTCTGCCCGGCGGGAATCCGCTGGCTGACCGGCAGAACCGTGCCGGCTGCCGGCACGTCGGCGCTGCGCAGCGCATAGCCGTCCATCGAGGTGTTGTCGGCCGGAGGCACATCGAGCAGCGAGACGATCGGCTCGGCGAGCACCCGGCCTAGCGCCGCAAAGGTGTCGACGCGCTCGTGATCGGCCAGCGGCCGGATGGGCTCAAGCAGGCGCTGGAGTGCGTCGTCCAGCGACAACATCGGCGGCCTCGCCGGCATCGACGTCGAAGACTGGTTCTGGCTTGTATTCATAACGCGCGGAGGTTGCGAGCAGAAAAGCTGCGATCGAATCGACGTCGTTCAGATCGAATACCGGCAGCTGAGTGGCCACGGGCAGTCGCGCCGGGCTGTCGGTGGCGATGGCGACGACGAACGGATCCTCGGGATAGTTCACCTTCTTGCCGACGCTGGCCCGCCAGACCTCGATCTTCAGCAGGTCGGCATGCTTGAAGCCTTCGACCAGCACCCAGTCGCAGTCGCACAGTTCAGCAATCAGCTGGTGCACCGTCGGCTCGACCGGCGACTCGAACTCGCGGATCTTGGCGAGCCGTCGATTCGAAGCGATCACGACCTCGAAGGCACCGGCCTGGCGATGGCGCCAGGAGTCCTTGCCCGGATGATCGATGTCGAAATCATGGTGCGCATGCTTGACCACCGAGACCCGCTGGCCAGCCTCGCGCAGGCGTACCAGCAGTCGCTCGACCAGAGTGGTTTTGCCCGAACCCGACCAGGCGCTGAATCCGATGACCTTCATTCAGACATTGTCGGCCAGATAGGCCTTCACCAAATTCGCGTCGAGCGGCATGACCTTGCATCGTTTGGGGAGTTGCTCGATGCCCTCGGTCGCTGCCGGACGATCCGGCTCGCGGCCGGTCGCGGCTACGATGGTGGCAGCGAACTTGGCCGGCAGCGCCGTTTCGAGCACGATCATCGGCACCGCGGGATCGAGCTGTTCGCGCGCCACCTTCACACCGTCGGCCGTGTGCGGGTCGATCATCCGGTGGTGGTGCTCCCAGGTCTCGCGGATGGTCGCCAGACGATCGGCATGGCTGCTGTTGCCCGATGAGAACCCATGCTCGGCGATGCGCGCGACATCGTCCGGCGGCAGCACGAACTCGCCACGCTGCGACAGCTCGTCGGTGAACAAGCTGCGCACCCGCGCGCCATCGCGATTAAGCAGATCGAAGATGAAACGCTCGAAGTTCGAAGCCTTCGAGATGTCCATCGACGGGCTGGAGGTCTCGACAGTTTCAGCCGCGTTGCGCACCCGATAACGGCCGCTGTGGAAGAACTCGTCGAGCACATTGTTCTCGTTGGTGGCGAGCACCAGCTTGTCGATCGGCAGTCCCATCATGCGCGCCACATGCCCGGCGCAGATGTTGCCGAAATTGCCGGACGGCACGGTGAAACTGACCCGTTCGTCATTGCTTCGCGTAGCCTGGAAATAACCCGCGAAGTAATACACAACCTGCGCCAGCAGGCGCGCCCAGTTGATCGAGTTGACGGTTCCGATCCGATGCTTGCGCTTGAACGGCAGGTCGTTGGAAACCGCCTTGACGATGTCCTGGCAATCGTCGAAAACGCCCTCGATCGCAATGTTGTGGATATTCGGATCCTGCAGGCTGAACATCTGTGCCTGCTGGAACGGGCTCATGCGGCCTTTCGGGCTCAGCATGAATACGCTGATGCCGCGTTTGCCCCGCATCGCATATTCGGCCGCGCTGCCGGTATCCCCCGAGGTGGCACCCAGGATGTTGAGGGTTTCGCCACGCCGGCCGAGTTCGTATTCGAACAGGTTGCCGAGCAACTGCATCGCCATGTCCTTGAAGGCGAGCGTCGGGCCGTTCGACAGTCCTTGCAGAAACAGACCACCGGCATCGCCATCGCTCTCACCTTCGGCTTTCAAGCGGGTCAGCGGCGTGATCGCGTCGCTGCCGAAGATGGCCTTGGTGTAGGTGCGAAACGCCAGCTGCCGAAGGTCGTCGTGCGGGATGTCGTCGATGTACAGCGCCAGGATCTCGAACGCCAGTTCGGCATACGACAGGGTGCGCCAACGTGTCAGTGTCGGCGCATCGACCTGCGGGTAATACGCCGGCAGATACAACCCACCATCGGGCGCCAGGCCTTCGAGCAGGATGTCGCTGAAACCGCGCTGGGTTGGCTCGCCACGGGTACTGACGTACTTCAATTGAGTTCTTCCTTGCGGATGCGCACGATCGGCGCCAATACCGTCGGCAAGGCTTGCATCTTCGCGATCGCGCGGTTCATGTCGCCTTCGACCGTATCGTGCGTCAGGATGATGACGTCGGTCTGCGCTTCGCCTTCGGCCGATTCCCGCTGCAGCAGCGCGTCGATCGAGATGTCGCTGTCGGCCAGGATGCCGGTGATCTTGGCCAGCACGCCGGCCTGGTCGGCCACCTGCAGGCGCAGGTAGAACGCGGTCACGACCTCGTCCATCGGCAACATCGGCGTGGTCGACATCGCATCGGGCTGGAAGGCCAGGTGCGGCACGCGGTGGTGCGGGTCGGCGGTGTGCAGGCGCGTGATGTCGACCAGATCGGCCACCACGGCCGAAGCCGTCGGCTCGGATCCGGCGCCCTTGCCGTAATACAGCGTCGTGCCGACCGCATCGCCGTGCACCACGACGGCATTCATCGGGCCTTCGACATTGGCGATCAGGCGTTTGGTCGGAACCAGCGTCGGGTGCACCCGCAGTTCGATGCCGCTGCCGCCGTTGCGCAATTCGCGCCGCTTCGTGATCCCCAGCAGCTTGATGCGGTAGCCGAGTTGCTCGGCATATCGGATGTCGGCTGCTTGCAGCGACGAGATCCCTTCGACATAGGCGCGGTCGAACTGCACCGGCACGCCGAACGCGATCGAACTCATCAGCGTGACCTTGTGCGCGGCATCGACGCCTTCGATGTCGAAGGTCGGGTCGGATTCGGCATAACCCAGGCGCTGCGCCTCTTTCAGCACCACGCCGAAATCCAGCCCCTTGTCGCGCATCTCGGACAGGATGAAATTGGTCGTGCCATTGATGATGCCGGCGATCCAGTCGATCCGGTTGGCGGTCAGGCCCTCGCGCAGCGCCTTGATGATCGGGATGCCGCCGGCCACCGCCGCCTCGAAGGCAACCATCACGCCCTGCTTGTGCGCAGCCTCGAAGATTTCGGTGCCATGCACGGCCAGCAGCGCCTTGTTGGCGGTCACCACGTGTTTGCCGGCGGCAATCGCCTCCATGACCAGCGTGCGGGCAATGCCGTAGCCGCCGATCAGCTCGATCACGATGTCGATCTCGGGATTGGCGATCACTGCGCGGGCATCGGCCACCACGTCGACGCCGTCGCCGACGATTTCGCGGGCACGCGCGGTATCGAGATCGGCCACCATGCTGATGACGATGCCGCGGCCGGCGCGGCGCTGGATTTCTTCCTGGTTGCGTCGCAGCACCTTGAAGGTGCCGGAGCCGACGGTGCCGATGCCGAGCAAGCCGACCTGGATGGGTTTCATGGGGTGCGGGATCGCTGTTGCCAGCGTCCGTATTCAGGCGTGAAAAGAATCAGCGACGCAGTCAGCGGTCGGGCACGCCCGCCCACTCACTGCGTGTGTCGCTTGCGGTAGTTGTCGAGAAAGCGGGCGATCCGGCCGATCGCTTCGTGGAGGTCGTCGGTGTTGGGCAGGAAGACCAATCGGAAATGATCGGGCGTGCGCCAGTTGAAGCCGGTGCCCTGGACGATCAGGACTTTTTCCTCGGCCAGCAGTTCGTAGGCGAATTGCTGGTCGTCGACGATCGGATAAATCTTCGGGTCGAGCTTTGGAAACATATACAGCGCGGCCTTCGGCTTGACCACCGACACGCCGGGAATCTGCGTCAACAGCTCGTAGGCCAGGTCGCGCTGATGACACAGGCGCCCGCCCGGCGCCACCAGGTCCTTGATGCTCTGATAACCACCGAGCGCGGTCTGGATCGCCAGCTGGCCGGGCGTGTTGGAACACAGCCGCATGGAAGCCAGCATGTTCAGCCCGACGATGTAGTCGCCCGCGTGGCGCTTTTCGCCCGACACCACCATCCAGCCGGCCCGGTAGCCGCAGGATCGGTAATTCTTGCTGAGGCCGTTGAAGGTGACACACAACACGTCGGTTGCCAGCGATCCGATGCTGGTGTGAACCTCGCCGTCGTACAGCGTCTTGTCGTAGATCTCGTCGGCGAAGATGATCAGCTGAAACTCGCGCGCCAGCTCGACGATCTGCCGCAACACCGGCTCGGGGTACAGCGCCCCGGTGGGGTTGTTCGGGTTGATGACGACAATGCCCTTGGTCGACGGCTTGATCTTGGCGCGGATGTCCTCGATATCGGGCATCCAGCCGGATTCCTCGTCGCACAGGTAATGCACCGGAACGCCGCCGGCCAGCGCGACCGAGGCGGTCCACAGCGGGTAGTCGGGCGCCGGCACCAGGATCTCGTCGCCGTTGTTGAGCAGCGCGTGCATGCTCATCGTGATCAGCTCGGAAGCGCCGTTGCCCAGGTAGACGTCGTCGACACCCACGCCCGGGACATTTTTTTCCTGCATGTAATGCACCACCGCCTTGCGGGGCGCGAACAGGCCCTTGCTGTCGGTGTAGCCCGCAGCGTCGGGCAGGTTGCGGATCATGTCCTGGACAATCTCGTCCGGCGGCTCGAGCCCGAACACCGCCAGGTTGCCGATGTTCAGCTGGATGATCTTGTGACCCTCATCCTGCATCTGCCGGGCCTTGTCGAGCACGGGTCCGCGGATGTCGTAGCAGACGTTGGCGAGCTTGCTCGATTTGACGATGGGTTTCACGTGGGAATCTCCGCCGAGGCGTCGCCTCGTCGCACAAAACCTATAATTTTAGCCTCAGGTACCCACGCAGCGCGGTCCGGATCGCGCTGGCGCCGTGCCACCTTTTCCATCCTGTCACCACCACTGCCCCTTGAAGCTGCAAGCTGATCGAATCGACGGACAAAACGCCATCGCCCGCCACGGACCCGACGGAGTGGTGGTGAACGGGGTCGAATACACGCGCAGCGTGATCGTGCCCTGGGAGGGCAATGTGCTGGCGTGGGAAGTGAGCACGCTGGAAGCCCTGCGGATCGAGCATTTCGAGCCGCTGATCGCGATGCAGCCACAGGTGGTGATCTTCGGCAGCGGCGCCAGGCTGCGTTTTCCGCCGTCCAGCGTGCTGGCCGGGCTGATGAAAGCGCGCATCGGCTTCGAGACCATGGACAACGCCGCCGCCTGTCGCACCTACAACGTGCTGCTGGCCGAAGGGCGTGGCGTGGTCGCGGCATTGCTGTTCGGCTGAGCGTCACGGTACGCCGAGCTTGGGCGGGACACCGGCACACCTTATAATTGCGGGCTACGCCTTTGCGGACGCAACCACACAGAATAGCTCATGACGCCAGCCCTTGATAAACCGCTGCCAGATTTTGAAGCGCTCGCCACCAACGGTGTGAAGTTCACGCCACAAAGCTACATCGGACAAACCGTCGTCCTCTATTTCTACCCCAAGGACAATACGCCCGGCTGCACCACCGAGGCGATGCAGTTTCGCGATCATCACAAGGAGTTCGTGAAGGCCGGCGCCGTGGTATTCGGCGTCTCGCGCGACAACATGGCGTCGCACGACAAATTCAAGCAGAACCTCGAACTTCCGTTCGAGCTGATCGCCGATACCGAAGAAAAACTCTGCCACATGTTCGGTGTCGTCAAGAACAAGATCATGTACGGCAAGAAGGTCAAGGGCATCGAGCGCAGCACCTTCCTGATCGACGCCTCGGGCACCCTGCGGGCCGAATGGCGCGGCCTGAAAGTGGCCGGCCACGTGGACGACGTGCTGAAGGCCGTCAAGTCGCTCAAATAGGCTTCCGATCGCCGCGTCGGTGTTCAGCAACGGTCGCCGGGGCATAGCGGCAAACTGTCATCGACGCATGTGCATAATGCGTCCATGCCCGTAGTTCACGACGCGCAATCTCCCCTCCAGCCGCCCGGGCAACCGTGCGGCTTTTTTATTGCCCAGTCCACCTAGACCCCACTCATGCCACTGCCCAAGCCGCCTGCCAAACGCGCCGCATTGCTCACCGCCGCCGATTTCGACTCCCAGGCTGCTGCCAAGACTGGCAAGAAAAACCAGAAATCCCGCGCCGCAGGCGAAAGCGCGATGACCGACACCATCGAACTGTTCGATCCGGCGCCGGAACCTGCAGCCGCCACCACCGCAAACGTCGTGGCCCTGCAGCGCAGTTCATCGGCGGTGATCGATCGACCGCCGCCGACACGCGAACAGGCCGCCGCCAGCGCCTCGCCCGCCAGACGCAAGCGCAAGGCGCGCGCCGCCGGCCCGGCCAAGTTGTTCGTGCTCGATACCAACGTGCTGATGCACGATCCGATGAGCCTTTTCCGGTTCGAGGAACACGACATCTACCTGCCGATGATCACGCTCGAGGAACTCGACGGCCACAAGAAGGGCATGACCGAGGTAGCGCGCAATGCCCGCCAAGTGAGCCGCGACCTCGATTCGCTGGCGGCCAGCCTGGAAAGCGGCAACAGCAAGGGATTGATCGACGGCCTCCCGCTCGATGCCACCGGGCACCGCGAGGCCGCGGGCCGGCTGTTTTTCCAGACCGGGCTGGTCGATGTCAGCCTGCCTCAGGGTCTGCCGCAGGGCAAGGCGGACAACCAGATTCTCGGCGTCGTACAGGCGCTGCGCGATCAACAGCCCGGGCGCGACGTGGTGCTGGTGTCCAAGGACATCAACATGCGGATCAAGGCCCGCGCGCTGGGCCTGCCGACCGAAGACTACTACAACGACAAGACGCTGGAAGACGGCGACCTGCTGTACACCGGCACGCTGGCGCTGCCGGCGGATTTCTGGGATCGCCATGGCAAGACGATGGAGAGCTGGAACCAGGGCGGCTACACCTTCTACCGCATCAGCGGCCCGATGGTGCCGGTGCTGCTGATCAACCAGTTCGTCTATCTGGAGGCCCCCGGCGCCGCGCCCTTGTTCGCGAAGGTGGTGGAGATCACCGGCAAGACGGCCGTCTTGCGCACTTTGCGCGAATATTCGAATCCGAAGCATGCGGTCTGGGGCGTCACGGCGCGCAACCGCGAGCAGAATTTCGCACTGAACCTGCTGATGGATCCGGAGTGCGACTTCATCACGCTGACCGGCACCGCCGGTACCGGCAAGACGCTGCTGACGCTGGCCGCCGGCCTCAGTCAGGTGATGGATGACCGCCGCTATACCGAGATAATCGTGACCCGGGTCACCGTGCCGGTCGGCGAAGACATCGGTTTCCTCCCGGGAACCGAGGAAGAGAAAATGGGTCCGTGGATGGGTGCCCTCGACGACAACCTCGAGGTGCTGGCCAAGACCGATGGCGCGGCCGGCGAATGGGGACGCGCGGCGACGAATGACCTGGTGCGCAGCAAGATCAAGATCAAGAGCCTGAACTTCATGCGCGGCCGCACTTTTCTGAACAAGTTTCTGATCATCGACGAGGCGCAGAACCTGACGCCCAAACAGATGAAGACCCTGGTGACCCGTGCCGGCCCGGGAACCAAGATCGTCTGCCTCGGCAACCTGGCGCAGATCGACACGCCCTACCTGACCGAAGGCAGTTCAGGCCTGACCTACGCGGTCGATCGTTTCAAGGGTTGGCCGCACTCCGGCCACATCATGCTGGCGCGCGGCGAACGCTCGCGGCTGGCCGATTTCGCGAGCGAGGTGTTGTAGGCGAATTCGCGAGCAAGCTTCAGCGCTTCAGGTCGTCGTAGAACGCCTCGGCGGTGAAGTCGCGTCCGAGGAACCCACGGACCAGTTCGGCCGGCGGTTGCTGGCTGCCGTTGGCCAGAATCTTGTTCCGGTAATCCCGGCCCACGCGGGGGTCGAGCCGGTCACGGGCAAACGCGGTCCGCAGGTCCAGCGCCACCACCTGGCTCCACAGATAACCGTAATACGCCGCGCTGTAGCCGCCGGCGATGTGGCTGAACCCGGCCGGAAACATCGTCCCCTTGACGTGACCGAGCGGCGTTGCGGCCTCCATCTGTGCCCACAGCGCCAACGGGTCGCGAGATTCGGGGCCGTACAGGCTCAGGTCGTAGCCCGCGTAAAGCACCTGGCGCGAATAGAAGACGCCTTTGCCGAATCGGCGCGCCACATCGGCCTTGGCGATCAGCTCGTCCGGCACCGGTTTGCAGTCGGGGCAGACCTCTGCAAACAACTTCAGCACCTTCTTGTCATAGACCCAGTCTTCGAGCATCTGTGACGGCGCCTCGACAAAATCGCGCTTCACGCTGGTGCCGGCCTGCAGCGAGTAGCGGGTCGCCGACAGGTTGTTGTGCACCGCATGGCCAAGTTCGTGCAGCAGGGTTTCGAGTTCATCCAGCGTCAGGCCCTTGCGGTCGAAATTGACGACCAGCGCCGCCTGCGACGTGCGTTTCTGCGCGGTCGAGCTCGCGCGCAGACCCCACACCGCCGCGTGGTTGTACTTGCCTTCGCGCGGATACAGGTCGACCCACATCGTGGCCAGCGCACGCCCGGTCGATGCATCCGACACCGCGTAGGTCTGAACCTCCGGATGCCAGGCCCGCGCGCCATCGATTCGCTGGTAACGCACGCCCATCAGCTGCTCGATCAGACGCAACGCAAATTGCAGGCTTTGTTCGGGCGGAAAGTAGGCGCGAAACGCCTCCTGGTCGACCGAATAGCGCTGCTGGCGCACGCGTTCGGTATAGAAGCTGATGTCCCAGCGGTCGAGCCTGACCCCGCTGATGGGCTGCGCCAGATGGCTGGCCTTGGCCGCGCGCAGCTGTTCGAGTTCTTCCAGTTCACGCTTTTCGACCGCTTTCTTCACGTCGGACAAAAAGACCTGTGCCCGCTCGGGGGTCTCGGCCATGCGCCGCCGCAGCACAAACGCGTTCCAGCTAGCGACGCCGAACAAGCCGGCGTATTCCTTCCGCTTGACGGTGATCTGGTTCAACAGCTTGAGGTTGGCTTCGCCGCCTTCATTTGTCTTGGCAATCCACATCCGCTCGCGGGTGGCGGGCAGTTCGGCCGACTGCATCAACGGCACGAAAGTCGGATAGGCGAGCCCGAGCAGGTAACGTCCCTCCGGGTCGCGCGGCGCCTGCTTCCAGACCGTTTCCGGAACCCCGCGAAGATCGGACTCGGCAAACGCCAGGCGCCGGTTTTCATCGCGGATGTTGCGATCGAAGGTCTGCCCCAGTTCATTGATCTGATCGCTCAGCTGCTTGGCACGTTTGCGGGCGGCCGGCGGCAAGGCGACCCCGCTGTCGATGAAGGTGTCACGGGTCGCGCGCAACAGCTCGGCGTCGATGGCATCGCCCGGTTTCAGGCGTTTCAGGGCGGCATACAGGCGTTCGTTCTGGGCCAGCGAAGAGAACAGGTCGTTCCAGCGCAACTCGCAGGCCTCGGATGCCGCGCGAATCGCCTGGTCCGGGTGAACTGCAGAAAGAAACAGCAACGGACTGGACAGATCCTCCAGCCGGGCATTCAAGGCGTCGTAGGCCGGCAGCCAGCGGTTGTCAGCCGGTCGCTTCTCCAGCGATTTCAGTTCACGCGCGGCAAGCTTCAGGCTCCGGTCACAACTGGATTTCAGCGCCGTCGCCGATTCGAATGTCGGAAAGGCGGGGCCCGACGCGACCGCCCCGGCGCCCAGGCAGGTTGCACTCGACAAGGTCAGAAGCAGACAGGCGAAGGTGGTTCTCGGCATGGGCGATTTCCGGTGACAGCCGGGCACATTCTGCCTCGACTGCAACAGGGTCGACAACGCCCGGCCCGCAGCACCGGCCGCAGCGCGTCGAATGCTCAGCGAACCACAGCCACCTGATCGCGAATCTGCTGCAGTGCCGACGGGTCGTCCATCGTCGTCAGATCGCCCGGATCGCGCCCTTCGCAGACCGCCTGGATCGCCCGGCGCAGCAATTTGCCCGAACGGGTCTTGGGCAGCAGCGATACGAACATCACCCGCGCGGGCCGCGCCACCGCGCCGAGCTGGCTGTCGACGGTCTTCATGATCTCGCCTTCGAGTTTCAGGCGTGCCGGCATGTCGCCAAGTGCAGACGCATCCTTGGCGACGACGAACGCCACCGCGACCTGCCCCTTCAACTGATCGGCGACACCCACGACCGCCACCTCGGCCACGTTGGGATGGCCGGAGATGCTTTCCTCGATCTCGCGCGTGCCCAGGCGGTGGCCGGCGACGTTGATCACATCGTCGGTGCGGCCGAGGATGAAGAAGTAGCCGTCTTCGTCGCGCACGCCCCAGTCGAAGGTGCTGTAGACCTGCCGCCCCGGCACGCTGCTCCAGTAGGTCTGCACGAAGCGATCATCGTCGCGCCAGACAGTCTGCATGCAGCCGGGCGGTAGCGGGCCCTCGATGGCCACAACGCCTTTCTGGTTGGCACCGGTCAGTTCCTCGCCGGTATTCTCATCGATCAATTTGACCTTGTAGCCGTACATGGCCTGGCCGGGGCTGCCGAACTTGCTCGGCAACTTCTCGACCCCATTGGCCAGCGCCAGGATCGGCCAGCCGGTCTCGGTCTGCCAGTAGTTGTCGATGATCGGCTTGCCCAGTGCCTCGGTGATCCAGCGTGCGGTCGGTTCGTCGAGCGGCTCGCCCGCAAGAAACAACGCGCGCAACGAAGACAGATCGTATTTTGTCAAGTATGCGGCGTCCTGCTTCTTCAGCACGCGCACCGCTGTCGGCGCGCTGAACATCACCGTGACCTTGTACTTCTCGACCAGGCTCCACCAGATGCCGGCATCGGGCCGGGTCGGCAATCCCTCGTACAGGATGGTGGCCATGCCGGCGATCAACGGGCCGTAGACGATGTAGCTGTGGCCGACCACCCAGCCGATGTCGCTGGTCGAGAAAAAGGTCTCGCCGGCCTGGCCGCAGAAGATGTGCTTGATGCTGGCCGCCAGCGCGACCGCGTAGCCACCGGTATCGCGTTGCACCCCTTTCGGCTTGCCCGTCGTGCCACTCGTGTACAGCGTGTAGCTCGGTGCGGTCGATTCGAGCCAGGTGCAGGCAACTTCCGTCGACAGGTGCTGCTCGCGCAATCCCGCGTAGTCGACATCGCGCCCGTCGACCATCGTGATGCCGGCCAAGCCGCGATCGACCAGCAGCACCTTGGCCGGCTTGTGCCTGGCCAGCTTGATCGCCTCGTCGAGCAGCGGCTTGTAGGCCACCACCTTGCCAGAGCGGCTGCCCGCATCGGCGCTGACGACGACCGCCGGTTCGGCATCGTCGATCCGGCTCGCCAGGCTGTTGCTGGCGAAGCCGCCGAACACCACCGAATGGATGGCGCCGATGCGCGCGCAGGCCAGCATCGCGAAGGCGGCCTCAGCGATCATCGGCATGTAGATCAGCACCCGGTCGCCCGGCCCGACACCCAGTGCCAGCAGGCAGGCCGCCATGCGCTGCACCTCGGCGTGCAATTCGTTGAAGCTGTAGACGCGTTCCTGGTCGGTCTCGGTCGAGACGGCGATCAGCGCCGGCTGATCGCCGCGCTGCTGCAGGTGACGATCGACCGCGTTGTGGCACAGGTTGATCTGGCCGCCGACATACCAGCGCGCAAACGGCGGCTTGCTGTTGTCACAGACCTGGTCGAACGGGCGGTGCCAATCGACCAACCCGGCCTGCTCGCGCCAGAATCCCTCCG
>JANNNE010000369.1:0-3143 GCA_031398385.1 Ideonella sp. | reverse complement strand
GGCTACCGCAGCCTGGGGGGGCCCGCTGGGTTTGTTCCACGCACGGTAGTAGCGGATTCAGCCGCGATTCATCTCCCGGGGGCCGGCCCTACGCGCGGCTTAAGCCGCTCCAACGGGAATCGGAAGCGCGGCTGAAGCCGCTCCTACGGGGCTTCGAACAACCGCAGCTGGCCCGCCATGGCTGCTGTAGCCAGACCAATCGGCACTGACGCACGGCCCACGGTGGCCGTTGCCGTCAGCGGCGGGCGCGATTCGATTGCGCTGCTCCACTCGACCATCCGCTGCGCCGCCGACCTCGGCCTGCAGGTGCTGGCGCTGCATGTCAACCACGGGCTGATGCCGCAGGCCGATCAATGGCAGCGCGATCTGCAGCAGCGCTGTGCGGCCTGGGCCAGGCGCGGCGCGCCGTTGCAACTGATCTGCGAACGAATCACCGACAAGCCGGCACCCGGCGACAGCGTCGAGGCCTGGGCTCGACGCGTGCGTTATGCCGCACTGCGACGCATGGCGCTGGCAGCCAGCTGCGACACCGTGCTGCTGGCGCACCACCGTCGCGATCAGGCCGAGACCTTCGTGTTGCAGGCGCTGCGCGGCGGTGGTGTGGCCGGCCTCGCCGGCATGCCGGCCAGCGTGTTGCGCGACGGTATCCATTGGCTGCGACCCTGGCTCCAACAGCCACGCGAAGCCATCGAGGCCTACGTGAAACGGCACCGTCTGCGCTTCGCAGACGACGCCAGCAACACCGATCCGCGCTGGGCCCGCAACCGCCTGCGCGAACAGGTCTGGCCCGCATTGACAAGCGCTTTCCCGCAGTCCGACCAAGTGCTCGGCGATGCCGCGCGCTGGGCCGGCCTGGCGTCGAGTTGCCTGCAGGAACTGGCCACGATCGACCTGGCCGAGGTTGCCGACGAACAGGGGCTGGTGCTGGAGCGCTGGCTGATCCTGTCGCCAGCGCGTCGCAACAACACGCTGCGCGCCTGGTTGCACCAACGCGGCAGGCGGGCGGCACCGGCCTCACTGGTCGAACGCCTGCTGACGGAGTGGCCGGTCAGCGCCGAACCCAGGGCGCGCGGCGGTCGGGTGTGGGATTGGGATCATGATCGAATCACTGCGCAACGCGGCCATCTCGTATTCGTCGGCCAGGTCAACGCGAACGAGGCTTCACCATCCGCTCGTCGAGGGGCCGAACTGAATCTGCTGCGCATCGACCGGCCTGGCCGATACCGGCTGCCGCCCTGGTCGGGCAGCCTGCTGGTCGAGCCAGCCGTGGCAAGACCAGGCGTGCCGCTCGCGACACTCGCCACTGTCGAACTGCGGGCGCGTTCAGGCGGCGAGCAATTCCAGTCCGGCCCGAGCCGACCGCCGCGCAGCCTGAAAAAGCAGTTCCAGGCCAGCGACGTGCCGGCCTGGGCGAGGGAAGGGCCGTTGGTCTATGCGGACGACCGGTTGATCTACGTCAGCGGTCTGGGGCTCGATGCGCGGGTGATGGTCGACCAGGGTACCGATCTGGTCTGGCTCGCCTGGCAGGCGGAACAGGGCGGCTGAAGGCGTTGCGAACGGGCGTTGCAGGCGCTGCGCGGCAGCTACGCGAGGCTGGCGCTGCGGTCACCGAGTCCGGCAAGCGCCGGTCACTTGCTAAAATCGTGGGCTTTGCGCAGTGTCGGCGGCAACCGGCCGGCCACCGCGTCCCGTTCTCCGATCCGCATCATGGCACTTATCGTTCACAAATACGGCGGCACTTCCATGGGTTCGCCCGAGCGAATCCGCAACGTCGCCAAACGCGTCGCCAAGTGGGCGCGAGCCGGTCATCAGTTGGTGGTCGTGCCCTCCGCGATGAGCGGCGAGACGAATCGCCTGCTCGGCCTGGCCAAGGAGCTGTCGCCCGACAGCGTGACCACCGCACTGCAGCGCGAGCTCGACATGATCGCGTCCACCGGCGAGCAGGTGTCGGTCGGTCTGTTGTCGATCGCACTGCAGGCCGAAGGCATGCAAGCCGTCAGCTACGCGGGCTGGCAGGTGCCGATCCGCACCGACAGCTCATTCACCAAGGCACGCATCGTCAGCATCGACGACACCCGCGTGCGCGCCGATCTGGCCGCCGGCAAGGTGGTGGTCATCACCGGCTTCCAGGGCGTCGATTCCGACGGCCACATCACCACGCTGGGCCGAGGCGGATCGGACACCTCGGCGGTGGCGGTCGCAGCGGCAATGAAGGCGGCCGAATGCCTGATCTACACCGACGTCGACGGCGTCTACACCACCGATCCGCGCATCGTGGCCGAAGCGCGCCGCCTGCACACCATCAGCTTCGAGGAGATGCTGGAAATGGCCAGCCTCGGCTCCAAAGTGCTGCAGATCCGCTCGGTCGAATTTGCCGGCAAGTACCGCGTACCGATGCGTGTGTTGTCGAGCTTCACGCCGTGGGATATCGACATCGACGAGGAAGCCGCATCGGGCACGCTGATCACATTCGAGGAAGATGAAAAAATGGAACAAGCCGTCGTATCCGGAATCGCCTTCAACCGCGACGAAGCCAAGATCAGCCTGCTCGGCGTACCCGACAAGCCGGGCATCGCCTATCAGATCCTCGGCCCGGTGGCCGACGCCAATATCGACATCGACGTGATCATCCAGAACGTTTCGCACGATGGCCGCACCGATTTCTCGTTCACCGTGCACCGCAACGACTACCAGCGCACGATGGACCTGCTGAAAGCCACCGTGATGCCCGCCACCGGTGCCGCCGAGCTGGCCGGCGACCCGAAGATCTGCAAGGTCAGCATCGTCGGCATCGGCATGCGTTCACATGTCGGCGTGGCCAGCAAGATGTTCCGTGCGTTGTCCGAGGAAAGCATCAACATCCAGATGATCTCGACCAGCGAGATCAAGACCAGCGTCGTGATCGACGAGAAGTACATGGAGCTGGCCGTGCGCGCACTCCACAAGGCCTTCGATCTGGATCAGCCGGCCGATTGAACGGCCCCGGCCGCGACCATCTGGCCGGGAGAACGCCGCCTTCGATCGGGTTAGAATGCGCGTCGTGCTGGAGCTGTGACCGAGTGGCCGAAGGTGCTCCCCTGCTAAGGGAGTAAGCGGGCAAAACCTGCTTCGAGGGTTCGAATCCCTCCGGCTCCGCCAAAGAT
>JANNNE010000234.1:0-13236 GCA_031398385.1 Ideonella sp. | reverse complement strand
CAGCTTCTTCGTGCGCGATGTGGCGCCGGTATTGGTCGACGAAGGCGTCGACGGTGGGCCTGTCGAGGCGCACCGCCCTGCCCTGAGCCAGCGATTCCAGAGCCGGTCGCAGGCTGTGCCAATGGGATTCGGATGGGCGTTGTTGCGGAGCAGGCTTGCGAGTTGCTGTTCGATGCGCTGGTGGCATCCGCCAGCATTTCCAGCGGCGCTTCAAAACCGACAGCAGGGCTCGTGAAACCAGGGAAGTGAAGTGTCATCGTACGCGGCGATTATGCCGCGACACCGGGGTCTGGCCCCGGGATCAGAACAACCCTGCGAGTAGCCAGACCGCGGTTGCAAACATCATCAGCGCCACCACACCATCGAGCACACGCCAGACCCGCAGCGACTGGAGCCGCCGACCGAGCCAGAAGGTCGCCATGCCCAGGGCCAGGAACCAGATCGTCGAGCCGGCCGCCGCCCCGAGGCCAAACACGGTGTTGTCGGCGCCGTGGGCCAGCGAAGCGGTGCCGATCAGGACCGCGGTATCGATCCAGGCGTGCGGGTTGAGCCAGGTGAAGCCCAAGGCAGCGCCGATCGCCTGGCGCCGGCTCATCGGCCGAGTGGCCGGAGACCGGGCGTCGCTCCCCGCTACGTCGGCGTTCGATTCGACCGGCGCGAGGAAGCGCTTGAATGCCTGCCAGCCATAGATGCCCAGGAACAGCGCACCTGCGCCGATCATCGCGCCCATCAGCTTGTCCGACAGGCCGCCGAGTTGCGCCAGGCCGAACACGCCCAGGCCGATCAGCAGGATGTCGGAAACCAGGCAGACGGCGACCGTGAGCCAGAGGTGCTGACGCGTCAATCCCATGCGCAGCAAGTGGGCGTTCTGCGGGCCGATGGCCATGATCAACGACAAGCTGAGCAGCATGCCGGCGGTGAATGCGGGAAAAGTGAAGGTCACGGGGAAATCTCTTGATTCGTATGGGTGCGGGGTGACGGATGCCTGGCGGCGCATGAGGCGCTGGGCAAGGCGTGCCGTCGATGCCCGCCAGTGTCATCGTTTTCCACACCAAGTTAAATCATGTTGAATTAAACTTCGACGTGTTTAATTTTGATTAACTTAGGACAGGTGACATGCTCGATGCTCGACAACTCGACGCACTGACCGCCGTCGTCGAACACGGCGGATTCGGTCCGGCGGCGCGCGCGTTGTCGTTGACGCTGCCGGCGGTGTCGTTGCGCATCAAGGCGCTCGAGGAACACCTCGGCCAGCGCCTGCTGGTGCGCGGCAAGACCGTTCGGGCCACCGCCGCCGGTCAGTCCCTGCTCGCGCATGTCAAGCAGGTGCGGATGATGGAGGCCGATCTGCTGGCGGGCTTGCCAGGGGGCGCGGCGACCGGTGCGGCCGCGCGCTGGCAAAGCCTCAGCGTCGCGATCAACGCCGATTCGGTGGCCAGCTGGTTCCTGCCAGGTGTGGCCGGGCTGCTCAAACGCCATCATCTGTTGCTCGAGATCGTGATCGACGACCAGGATCACACCCACGACGCCCTCAAGAGCGGTGATGTGATGGGCTGCGTCACCACCCTGGCCAAAGCCATGCGCGGTTGCGTGGCCGAGCCGCTGGGCGTGATGCGCTACCGCTGCGTGGCCACGCCCGAGGTGGTGCAACGCTGCCGCAGCGCGCGCGGCAGCGTGTCGGCGCACAAGCTGCTGGCCCAACCCGCTGTGATCTTCAACCGCAAGGACGCGCTGCAGGATGCCTTTCTGCAGCAGCAATTCAGTCTGCACCAGCCCAACTACCCGCGCCACTTCGCACCGGCGGTGGAGGCATTCGAGACCGCGATCGAGCTCGGCCTGGGCTGGGGCATGGTGCCTGAGCAACATCTGGCCAAGCGCCCGGCGCTTGCCGAGGTGCTGCCCGGGGCTTCGGTCGACGTCACCTTGTACTGGCAACACTGGGTGCGGGAGTCGCCATCCGCCCAGCGCTTGACCCAGGCGGTCAAACAGGCGGCGCGCGACAGCCTGGTCCAGGTGGCCGATCCAGCTCCGGCAAACGCGGTGTAAGAACATCGCCGCCCGAGCGTCCAAGCAGCAGGCCGGCGATCCGCGGGGACATCGTGCACACGAAACGCCGCGATCATCCGGTGGCCCACAATCTGCCCGACCTTGCTCCACCCCTTGCTTCAATCATTCCCCAACTTTTCAGACTCCCAAACATGCCCTCAGACCGAGCTTTCGCGTCAAGTCCTGCCCGCCGTCGCCTGCTCGCTGCAGGTGCAGCCGGCGCGGCCCTGCTGGCCGGTGCGCCGCTGGTACGCGCTCAAACCGGAAAGCGGGCATTCGAGGGCCGGACGCTGCGGCTGTTCATCTATTCCGGCGCCTGGGAGAAGGCGATCAATACCGCCTTCATTCCGCGCTTCGAGGCGATGACCGGTGCCAAGGTGATTCCGGATCCGGGCTGGTGGGATTCGATTCCCAAGCTGAAGGCTTCCCCGCCCGGACAGCCGGCGTTCGATCTGGTGCTCACCGACGCGACCCAAGGCTACCCCGGCATCAAGGAGGGGCTTTTCCAGACTTTCGACAAGAAGGCCGTGCCGAATCTGGCCAAGCTGGCGCCGAGTGCCGTCGACAACTGGATCGTCCAACAGGGTTACGGCATCACCTTTCCAGACTCGGTGCACACCCTGGCCTGGAACAAGGAGGCGATCACCTTCCAGCCCACCGGCTGGGGTGACCTGATGCGCGACGAGCTGCGCGGCAAGATCGCGCTGTACAACTCATTCTACATGTCGCTATACACGATGGCGGCGATGAAGGTTGCGAGCGAAGGCAAGGCCGGAACCGCGGCGAAGGAAATGAGCGACAACCTGGCCGGCGTGCTGAAGTTCGCGAAGGAAAACCGCGACCGCGTCAAGTACTGGTGGCCCACGTCGACCGACATGAACCTGAACCTGAGCCAGAAGAATGTCGCGATCGGCAACCTGCACAGCAACGGCCTGTTGCCGCTGATGCGCCAGAAGCCCGAGATCAACGCCATCATTCCCGACCCGGATCGGGTCGCGGTGCAGCTGATGTGGGTGATTCCGGCCGGCACGCGCGAGAAGGAACTGGCGCAGGTGGCGATGAACTACCTGATCGGCGAGGAAATGCAGGAGGCGCTCGGCAAGAACGGCAACAACACTGCAATCCTGTCGGTGGCGCAGAAAAACGCGGCGGCTGATCCGCTGTGGGGCAGATACTATTTCTCGACGGCCGACAAGATCTCGTCGATCCAGTACTACCCCTACGACGCCTATTTCAAGGACTGGGACAACATCGTCGCCACATGGGACCGGGAGATCCTGCGCAAGAAGGCATGAGCGTCACCGCCCGGCTGTCCGAAGGGCCCGTCGGCGTGCCTCCAGCCGGCGTAGGTGGCGCGCGGCGAGCACCGATCGACGCCCCCGCCGGCTCTGCGCCGGCTGCCGCGCTTGCGCTGAGCGCACTGGTGCGCCGGTTCGGCGCGAAAACTGCTGTCGATGGTGTCGATCTGGAAATCGCCCCCGGTGAATTGTTCTGCCTGCTCGGGCCGTCGGGTTGCGGCAAGACCACGCTGCTGCGGCTGATCGGCGGCTACGTGGCGCCCAATGCAGGACGAATCGAACTGGCTGGCAAGGACATCACCGATGCCCCGCTGGCCGAACGTTCGATCGGCATGGTATTCCAGAGTTACGCGCTGTTTCCGCACCTGTCGGCACGCGAGAACATCGAATTCGGCCTGCGCGCCCGCGGCCGTCCGCGCAGCGAATGTCGCGAGCGCGCGGATGCGATGCTGACCCGGGTCGGGCTCGATGCGGCCACCGGCGATCGGCTGCCCGGGCGCTTGTCGGGTGGCGAGCAGCAACGAGTCGCGCTGGCCCGGGCGTTGCTGATCGAGCCTAAATTGCTGCTCCTCGACGAACCGCTGGCCAGCCTGGATCGCCGCCTGCGCGAAGTGATGCGCCATGAGTTGAAGGCGCTGCAGCGTCGCACCGGTGTCACCACCATCATGGTGACGCATGATCAGGAAGATGCGATGTTTCTGGCCGACCGCGTTGGCGTGATGATGAACGGGCAATTGCTGCAGGTGGGCTCGCCGGAAACGCTCTACCACCGTCCGCAGCGCGCCGAGGTGGCCCGGTTTCTCGGTGACGCCAACCTGTTGACGGTGCAGGCAGCCGACGCCGGCGTCGTCAGCGTCTCGGGCGGCTTGTCGATCCCGACTTCCGAATTGCCTGCGGCGCGCCCCGGGCAACTCGTGATGCTGCGGCCGGAGGATCTGCGTCTCTCCGATCCCGCCGACGGTCGGCCGCCGAACGGTGTCGTGGTCTCCACCACCTTCATGGGGGCCGATGCTCAGGTCATGGTCCGGGGCGCCGACGGCGAGCCGCTGCTGGTGCGTTTGCGACAGTCCGATCTGCCGGTCAGGCCGGACGGCGATGCGGTCCATGTGAGCCCTTCGCCCGGCACGGTCTGGCTGATTCCGGATGCGCCATTGGGCGGCGCTGCAGCGTCGCCGGACCGGCATGCAGTCGCCTGAAATTGCCACCGATCGGGCGCTGCGCCGCGTGCTGGCCTGGCCGGCGCTGTTGTTCGTCGCGCTGTTCTTTCTTGTTCCGATCGGGCTGCTGGTCCGGGTCAGCCTGTACGAAGGCGGCGGGCGCAGCGGTTTCGGCATCGGCGGGCTGTATGTGCCGGGCAGCTGGTCGACCGATGCCTACCGCAACTTGCTCGGCGACGGCTATTTCTGGGAACTGCTGAGTTTCACGCTGCGTTTCGGACTGGCGGCGGCAGCGATCAGCGTGCTGCTGGGTTTCGGCCTCGCGCTGCTGATCGTGCGGCTGTCGCCGACTGCGCGGCTGCTGGCCTTGTGTGCGGTCTTCCTGCCCAAGCTGGCCAATGTGCTGGTGATTGTCTACGGGCTGGTCTTGCTGCTCGGCGACTTCGGGCCGGTCAACCAGTTGCTCGCGCCGCTGCGCGGTGATGATGCGCAGCCGCTGGCCTTGCTGCACAACTTCACCGGGGCGCTGATCGGCGAGGTCTATCTGATCCTGCCGTATGCGGTGCTGTTGCTGGTGGCCACGCTCGACCGCATTCCACCATTGCTGCTGCCGGCGGCGCGCGGCCTGGGCGCGGGTCATTTCGAAACCTTCCGGCGGGTCACGCTGCCGCTGTGCATGCCCGGCCTGGCGACCACCTTTTTGCTGTGCCTGATCTTCGGCATCGGCGCGTATGTGGCACCGACCATCCTCGGCAGTCCGGATGAATTCACCTTGTCGATCGACATCCAGCGCCAGACCTTCGAAAACCTGAACTGGCCGCGCGCTGCAGCCGAGTCGGTGATGATGCTGGTGTGTGTGGGCGCCGTGTGCGCCACCTACGGGCTGGGGGTTGCCGGCATGCGTAAGACCAGGGCAGCCGGATGAGCCGCTCGCTCGCGCTGCCGGGCCGTGCGCTGCTGTTGGCGGCGGCGCTGTGTACCTTGTTGTGGCCACTGGTGCACGCGGTCTGGCTGTCGTTTGCGCCGGGCGAACTGCTCGAGGCACCGACCGGCGAGTGGTCGCTGCGCTGGTACCACAGCTTCTTCACCAGCCCGCGCTGGACCGGCGGATTGGCCAACAGCCTGTGGGTCGCGTCGTTGAGCGCGGTGATCGCGGTGCTGCTCGGCACCGGCCTGGCATTGGGCATGGCCAATGCACACGCGGATCACCGAGATGGTGACGATCGAACCAGCGGCCTGCTGGCTCGGATGGTGCTGTTGCCACTGTTCATCCCGCCGGTGGTGCTCGGCATGGCGTTGCTGCCGCTGATGCGCGCGCTCGGCCTGTGGGGCCATCTGGTGTCGCTGGCGTTCGCCCACGCGCTGCTCGGCCTGCCGGTGGTCTATCTGGCGGTGCGTGATGCGCTGCAGGCGCTCGATCCCGATCTGGGTCGCGCGGCGCGCGGGCTGGGCGCGTCGGCATCGATGACGCTGTGGCGGGTCACGCTGCCGCCGCTGGTGCCGGCAATCGTTTTCGGCGCGCTAACGGCCTTCGTGTTTTCGCTGAACGAATTCGTGATCGCGCTGTTTCTCGCCACACCAGCCATCGAAACCTTGCCGAAGGTGATCTGGCCGAACCTGCGCTATACCCTGACCCCGATCGTCGCCGCCGCATCGACGGTGGCGGTGGTCTTCTCGCTGCTGCTGTTGGCCCTCACATTGCTGCTGCGGCGATGGGCCGCGGCCTGGGGCAGCGCGCTGCTCGACCGAGCGCGGTCCGACTGAATCGATTGATCTTGGCTCCAAGGGAGTATCCGATGCGTATCCACGACACCACCGCCGAGACCCTCGGCGTCGATCCCGGCCTGCAATTGGCCACGCGTTACCGACGCGAGGTGCGGGCCAGCGTCGAGCGCATCTGGGAAAACGTGTTCGACTGGGAACACCTGCCGGTGTTGCACGAGATGTTGTTCAACCGGGCCGAACTGCTGACCATCGACGACGGCGGCTGGACCGTCAAACTGACCCGCCAGCCCGGCGATGCCAGTCGTATGCAGTTACTCGAGATGAAGGCCGACCGCGCGAATACGCGTTATCGGGTGACCACGCTCGAGGGCAGCGGTACCGGCACCGAGATCCACACCCAGATGCAGGCGCTGGGCGACCACCTCACCGCCATCGAGGTACGTTATTACCTGCCGGTGGATCAGCCCGACAAGCTCGAGTTGCTCGGCGACAAATACCGCTGCAGCTGCCAGCAACTCTGGGATGAAGACGAAGCGATGATGATGCACCGTGAGCAGATGGCGCTGCTCGGATCGGATGCGGCGTCGGTGGCGGCGGTCGCATCACCTGACAGCCTGACGCTCGGACCGCTGCCGGAATTGCGCGAACACCTGCCGATGGTGGTCGACATCGGCGGGCGCCGATTCCGCCTGGTCGAGCTCGAATCGGGCCAGCTGGCCGCTCATGCCACGGTGTGCCCGCACTGGTTGGGGCCGCTCGATGCCGTGCCGGTGGTGGACGGCTGTGTGCGCTGCCCCTGGCATGGCTACCAATTCGATGTGCGCACTGGCGCCAGCACCGACGGGCGCGGGCTGCAGCTCGCAACGGCACCCGGCATCTTCATCGACCCGCAGACGCAGCAGGTCACGATGATCGCCGCTCGGTGATGGTTGCGAACGCACACGAACGGACGCCTGGCAAAGACGTCGGCAACACCCCCGACGCGGCCGCGCAGGCCGCGCTCGACGCCCTCGACCTGGAAGCTGTTGCCGGCGGACGCCAACACGTCAAGATCCCCGAGTTCGCGAACATTGCAAGCGATACGGTTGCCGCGCATGCCACCGGCGCGCGTGCCGACGAGGTCGCGATCCGCTTCGACTCGGGTGAGGCCGAACCGTCCTGCACGGACATCAGCTACCGCGAGCTCGACGATGCGGCGAACCGCTTCGCGATGCTGTTGCGGCGCCTTGGCGTGGCAGCCGGCGGTGTGGTCGCGGTGCATGGCGGCGCACGCATCGAGACCGTGATCACCCATCTGGCGATCTACAAGCTCGGCGCGATCGCAGCCACCTTGTCCCAGCTGTACGGCCCGGACACCGTTCGCCACGTGCTGCGCGATTCCGGCGCCCGCGTGCTGGTCACGCAGGACACGGTGTGGCGCGAACAAGCTGCGCTGCGGGTCGATTGCACCGAACTGCAAACGGTCATCGTGATCGGCCAGGCGGCGAGCGATGAAGTACCGTTCGACGCATGGAAAGCCGAGCCGCGCGTCGAGTTCGATCCGGTTCGCACCCGACGCGAAGATCCGGCGCTGCTGGTCTACACCTCGGGCTCGACCGGCTTGCCGAAGGGCGTGCTGCATGCGCACCGCATCCTGCACGCGTACAAGCCGACGCTCGAACTGTTCTTCGACCTGCAGTTGCGCGAGCCCGATCTGGTGTTGTGGACTGCGGCCGACTGGGCCTGGGTCGGCGGCCTGATCGACGTCGTATATCCGGCGCTCCAGTTCGGTCATCGCCTGATCGCCAGCCAGCATCGTTTCGAGCCCGAGTGGGCGCTCGGCTTCATGCAGAAGCACGGCGTCACGCACAGCCTGCTGACGCCGACTGCGCTGAATCGGCTGGCACAGGTCGAGCGTCCGCGCGAGCGCTGGCCGGAACTGCGGCTGCGGGTGCTGTTTACCGGCGGTGAACCGTTGCCGGGCGAAACCCTGCGCTGGCTGCACGACGAACTCGGCGTGGTCTGCAACGAAGGTTATGGCATGTCCGAGGTCAATCACATGATCGGCAACTGCCAGCGTTTGCGGCCGATCAGGCCCGGCTCGATGGGCTGGGAGTTTCCGGGCCACGTGGCGGCGCTGGTTGATGAAACCGGTACGCCGGTGGCCGATGGCGAGGTCGGTGAGATCGTCACCACCACCGATGCGCCGACCTTGTTCCTGGGCTACTGGCGACAGCCAGAGTTGACCAAGGCGATGCGGCTCGGCCGCTGGATCCGCACCCGCGATCTGGCGGTGCGTGACCCCGATGGCTACTACTGGTACCGCGGGCGCAACGACGACCTGATCAAGAGCGCGGGCTACCGCATCGGTCCGGTCGAAGTCGAAGAGGTGTTGATGCGCCACCCCGCAGTGGCCGAGGTTGCGGTGATCGGCGTGTCGGACTTGGAGCGCGGGCAACTGGTGCAAGCCTGCATCGTGCTGGCCCGCGGGCATGCCGCTTCAGAGGCACTGGTCAATGCACTTCGCGATCAGGTCCGTCAGGCCCTGGGACCCTACAAGGTGCCGCGCAAAGTGGTCTTCGTGGACGCGCTTTCGCACACAACAACCGGCAAACTGTCGCGGGCGCAGCTGCGACAGCAATTCAGCGCCGCGATGGCCTGAGCGCCTGATCGGGCAAGTCCTTGGTCGAGCCGCTTGCGGCACGCGCATCACGCCTGCATATACGCCACACACGCCACCCGATATCGCTCGCGATCGTCGTGCCGGGCTGTAACAAATCGAGGCCTGCAACGACGAACGCTTGCACCAACGAGTGCCGGCCCGCTGAGCGAACCGATCGCAACAGGGTCGCCCCAACCACCTCGACAGGAGAATTTTCATGCTTTCGAAAAACATCGGCGCAGCCATCGTGCTCGCCATTGCCAGCGTCGGATTCAGTGGCCCGGCCCTTGCCGTGGAAGCCACGCAAATCGATTTCGCGACCATCCTCAAGATGCCGATGATGGACAAGAACAAGGATGGCATGGTCTCCAAGCAGGAGTTCATGGCGATGATGGAAAAGGCCTACGACATGAAGGCCAAGGAAATGGGCGTCAAGGGCGGCAAGATGACCGAGTCGCAAATGACCCAGTTGCTGAAAGCGCTGTACAGCGGCGGCTGAACGGGCGCCGGCTTGCGCCACCAGCGGGGGGCAGGCAACGGTGTTGTCCGCCCTTTTTTGCCGATTGCCAAACTGAGAAGCCCCTTGCCCAGGTGCTCGGTTGCTCGGTTGTTCAGCGCTTCAGTTGTCTGACGGAATGCTCCCGACCAGAAATTCGAGATCGCTCCAGCGACATCGAGTGCCGGATCGTCGATGCGCGCCGCCAGATCCTCGAGCCCTTCGAACGCCACCGCACGGCCTTCAACCTCGAACAGCGAGGGGCTGGCGGCGGCTCGTTTGAAGACCGCCCCATCGGGCGCCAGGCTGCCGCTCAGCATGATCAGGCCACCGACCGGGGACACGGGCTGGTCGAATCACCTTGCGATCGATCCAGCCGACCGGCTCATCGAGCCGCTGGCGCAGGCTTCGGCCATCGATGCCGAGGCAGTCGAGGTGCAGCAGCGGGCGCCGCCAGTATGAGGCGCCATTGTCAGGGGGTATCGACAGATCCGGCTGAAGCTTCGGCGGGCCGCAAGGGCATCGAAAGACTCAGAGCGTGCGCTCGCACTTCTGTCGTTCTTCCTTGGTGACGTGTGCCGCGCACGCGGCGGCGGGATCATCGCGCTGGCCATTCGGAGGCGGTGGCGGGAGGACAGAACCGGACGACTCCTTGGCCGATCGCAAAGGCACGGATAGTTGCGGGACGACCGCATTCTCGGGACGCATCTTGCCGGGCAGCGTTGCGTTTTCGGCCGCGCGAACAGCCGGGCTCACGGTGGGCGTGCTGGCGGGTCGGGCCGGCGTGGCCTTATCTGGTGATGCTGCGGATGCCGACGACTGCGCGGAAGCGGGGTTGGACGTTTGAGCCCACGCGGCGGGAAATGCGGCCAGCCCGACAAGAACCAGAAGTGACGCGATGCGTTTCATGATGTTCAATCTCCTGCCGATCAGGCTAGCGCAGCAGTTGTCCGGATCTGGTAGGACAGGTCGCCGATCCGCCGTCGGTACTTGACCCTTTGCGCTACACGGTCGCGCTGCGCGGTTGATCAGCGGCAACTACCGATTCACTCGCGATGCGCGGCTTCGAGATCGCGCCCGGCACGCGCCAGCCGGCCCGCGTCAACCCATCTTTGCGGCGCACGACAATCGCTAACGCGTTCGAGGTGTGGCTGACCCGGTTTCGTCCTACGCACGGTTTGGCCGGTTGCCGGTGCCGTTGGACGGCTGGCAGGCGCCCAATGCAGTGCCAGCCGCGTTCGCAGCGACCGCCTCTCCAACTGACGCCATGCCGCGTGCGGCCTTCCGACACATCCACCCTCCGATCTGAAATGACCGCCAATCCGCCGCAAAAGGATGCAGCCCTGCTGCCCGAACACAGACAAGCCGCCAATAGCGAGCCGCAGGCGCGGCGATATAGCAGGATGAAGATCGACAGTGAACTCGTCTATGAAGTCAACGGCCTGTGCGATTTCATCTTCCTGGTCCATGCCCGCCACGACGACAACCAGCGCATCCTCGAGGAGCGTTTGCTGATCGACCCGCCGCGCATCGGCCGAATCCGTGTGCAGGCCGATTCCGGCAACCGCATGTTCCGGATCCAGGCCGACAGCGGCAAGTTGTCTCTGCGCTACCAGGCGGTGGTCGACAAACGCATCGATCCGATCGACACCACCGCGGGCCAGTCATCGATCCACGAACTGCCGGACGAGATCCTGCACTTCCTGGCGCCCAGCCGCTACTGCGAGTCGGATCACCTCGGCCCGGCCGCGGTGCAGCTGTTCGTCGACATCGAGCCCGGATTCGAACGTGTACAGGCCATTACTGAATGGGTGAAGAAGAACATCACCTACCGAATCGGGTCGAGCAATGCACTGACGACGGCACGCGATGTCTTCGTGCAGCGTGCTGGCGTGTGCCGTGACCTCGCGCATCTGTCGGTCAGTTTCTGCCGGGCGCTCAACATCCCGGCTCGCCTGGTTGCCGGTTATTCGAGATTCCCGGAGCCGCCGCCAGATTTCCACGCAGTGTTCGAAGCCTTTATCGGCGGCCGTTGGGTGATGTTCGACCCGACCGGAATGGCCGATCCGGCACACATCGTGACCATCGCCACCGGCGGCGACGCCAAGGACGTGGCATTCGCGACCATGTTCGGCCCGGCCCGGATGTTGTCGATGAGCCCGGATGTCGAGGTGCTCGACGACGGCGGCGTTGCCTGCGTTCAGTGACGCGCTCCAGCGAGCCGGAAATAAATCCGGTCGGTCTTGAGCCATTCGCCTGAATGTCTGCGCGTAAGTCACCAGGCCCGCAACAAAGCGGGCACTTTTTCGTCAGCGCGCAGCCGGGGCCGCGGGCTGCAAGGGTTGGGGCTTCGCCACCATCTTGCAGGTCCGCGAACCCAGCGAGTGGGCATAGACCCAGGTGAATTCCGCTCCCAGCAGAAAGATCTGTGCCGAGTAGTAGATCCATACCAGCAGCGCCACCAGTGAGCCCGCTGCGCCGAACCCGGACCCGACGCCGCTGGTGCCGATGTACAGGCCGATCAGCCACTTTCCCCAGGTGAACAGTGTCGCCGTCGTCAAGGCGCCGAAAGCGACATCGCGCCATTCGATGTGAACCCGCGGCATCAGTTTGTAGATCATGCCGAACATCGCCGTCACCAGCACGAATCCGATAACCTGGTTCATGACCGCCAGCACCAGCTCCCAACCCACCAGGCGCGGCGCGGCCCAGGATTCGAAAGCGGTCAATCCGGCGCTGATTACCAGCGACACCAGCATCAGGAAGCCGATTCCAAGAATCAGGCCGAACGACAGCAGCCGGGTTCGCAACAGGTTCCACAGGCCGCTGCCGTGCCGCGCCGGTGCGCGCCAGATGCGATCGAGCGCGTCCTGCAATTCGGCAAAGACGGTGGTGGCGCCGACCAGCATCAGGACCACACCGATCAGCGTGCCGGCAATGCCGCCGGCCGGGCGGTTGACGCTTTCGAGCAACTCCTGGATCGCCGCGGCACCGGCCGAGCCGACCAGCCCCTGCAACTGGCCGAAGATTTCGCCGCGCGCTGCCTCGGGCCCGAACCAGATGCCGGCCACCGAGATTACGATCAGCAACAGCGGCGTGATCGAGAACAGCGTGTAGTAGGCCAGCGCCGCCCCCATGCTGGGCGCGCGATCGTCGATCCAGGCCGTGACCGCCGCCTTGGCGATCTCGAAGACCTGCCGATGCGGGGGCAGGCCGCGCAGATCGGCCGCCTCGATTCGCAGGGCGTCCTGGTTGCCTGACGGCCCGCTCGTCGGATGCTTAACCCCACCACCGCTTTCCATCCGGCTTCCTTCAGGCGTCGAGGAGATTCGATGAGGAGCGTTGTAGCCCAGTACCGCCCGGCGTCTTGTAGGGGCCGTCTGCGACCCCCGTCGGACAACGCCTCGGGCCGATGAAAATCGCGCCGAAATTGCCGCAGCGAAATCCGGTTGGCGATTGGTTCAAACCCTCACGTCTCCGAAAAAAGACGGCGTATCGTCAAGTTCACCAAGCTCGCGGAGAATGCGGTCGCCCCCAGTCTCAACCCTTGCCAGTCGGCTCAGGAGATCGTGATGCGTCGTCAACCCAATCCATCACTCCACCCGGCGCAACATTCGCGCGCCGCGCCGAGAAGCTTCTGCCTGGTACTGCTGAGCGCGGGCATCGTCAGCGCCTGCGGCCCGTTCACCAGCGACGATTCCGCGCCGCCTGCCGCAGTCGCAGCCCCGGCGCCGGCTCCCGTACCAGCTCCTGCACCCGCACCGGCTCCCGCTCCGGCGCCTGCTCCCGCACCAGCACCTGCTCCTGCTCCTGCTCCTGCTCCTGCTCCTGCTCCTGCTCCTGCTCCTGCTCCTGCTCCCGCTCCCGCTCCCG
>JANNNE010000187.1:0-2465 GCA_031398385.1 Ideonella sp. | reverse complement strand
TACCTGAAAAGGCTTTGGTGGCGCTCGTCACGACACGGGCAGGCAGACGCAGTCAGTGCCCCCCATGATGGCGACGCGGGTTCAAGGCGCGCGATCGCTTGTCTCATCGGCTCGGATCGATCAACACCTTTGCCCCGGTCGAGCGTTGGCTGTAGATCGCAATCGCATCGGGCGTCAAGGCTTCGGCCAGCGAGACGGCGCGCGTGTAGTGGCTGGCGAAGGTGGTTTTTATTTCGGCCGCAACCCGTTCGCGCAGCGGCCGCGCACCCGCCGGACCGAGCTTCTGCAAAAACGGAAAAAGCAGCCAGCCGCCCATGCCCCACGCCATGCCGAAACTGCGGTTGAATTCGGTCGGCGCCGGATCCAGCATGCCGTACAGATACACCTGCTTGTGCACCGCCGATCCGTAGCGGCTGTATTCCTTCGCGGTGCGGTTGATGGCGGCTTCCATGCAGCCCAGGATCTGGCCCGCCAGCTTGCCGCCGCCGATCGCATCGAAGGCGATGGTGGCGCCGGTCTCGACCAACGCGTCGGTCAGCTCGGCCAGGAAATCGGGTGACGCGCTGCTGACAACATGCTTCGCACCCTGTTCGCGCAGCAGTTTCGCCTGATCCGGCTTGCGAACGATGTTCACCAGGCCGACACCGTCCTTCAGGCAGATGCGGTTGAGCATCTGTCCGAGGTTGGATGCAGCGGCCGTGTGCACCAGCGCGTTGTGACCCTCGCGTTTCATGGTCTCGACCATGCCCAGCGCGGTCAGCGGGTTGACGAAACACGAGGCGCCGTCGGCCGGTGTCGCGCCCGGCGGCAGCACCAGGCACTGCTCGACCTTGATGCAGCGATGCTGCGCGTACATCGCGCCGCCGATCATCGCCACCGTCTTGCCGAGCAGCGCCTGCGCCGCATCGGAACTGCCGGCTGCGATCACCACGCCGGCACCCTCGTTGCCGACCGGCATCGACTGATCGATGCGGCCCGCCATCGCTTTCATCGCCTTCTCCGGCACCTGCGCGTTCAACACCGGATGGGTGGTCGTGCCCGATACCTTGGCCGTGCTCATGTCGGCCGCGCCGAATAGCAGGCCCAGGTCGGACGGGTTGATCGGCGTGGCCTCGACGCGCACCAGCACCTCGTCGGCGGCCGGTTCGGGTATCGGCACCGCCTGCAGCGAGACTTCGAGCTCGCCGTTGGCGCGTATCAGGGAGCGCAACTGCAGGCTGGTTCGATCGGAATCGGTGCTCATGGGTCAGGGTTCCGGCTGTGGGCAATCGGACAGTCTAGCCGCCGAGCGTCCGCACACGCCTGAGCGCGCCAGCGAGGTTGCCACCAGCCGGAACCGAATCAGGTCGACGGCATTGCCACCAGCTGGTCCGGGTAGCTCGAATGGATGAACAGGGCGTCGCCGTGGCTGCGCAGGTTGATGCTGATCCGGGCAATTTTCTTCAGGTTGCTGCTGTTCTGCTGGTAGCCGTAAAAATCGCCGGCAACGACGATCCCGGGGCCGTTCTTGGGGCCGCCGCCGGTGCCGGCCAACCAAAGTTGCGCGCCGGGGTGATCGTCGAGCCATTTCAACCAATGGCTGTTGACGGACTGCCCGCCGGCCATCCCGCTGTTGAGCGCTGCGGTGATGCACTGGACCGCCATCGTGCTGTTCTGGTAACGCGACTTGTGCCCCAGGGCACCCCCACCGGCACCATCGAACACCACGCCCTCGACGTGCACGTTCAGGTGCCCCGCACCGGTGGGTGTATAGCTCCGAAAGCCCGCAGAAGGGTCCGGGTTCGGTGCCGGTCCGTACTGCATGGCGGCCGGCGAGATGCCTTCTGACCGGAAGATGGCCGACTCCACCGATGCGGTGGTCCAGATCTGATTCGCGACGCCCATATGGAACCTCCTTTGCGAGAATCATGAATGTCGATGATGATGTTCCGATGCCGCTCCCTGCTTGGCAACGTCGATGTTAATCCTGCCGATTCCGTGATGCCAGCGGCGCGAAGAGGAGCTGCCCGAAAATGCCGAGCGGTGTGCTCACCTCGCCCCTACGCTGGTAGCCTATCGCCATCGCGATAACCATGCGCGGTGTGAAAGACGTGGTCGAGCGCCAAGCGCAGCAGCGGCCCCTTCGAGCGAAGGTGTGAAGAAAGCCCCACCGATGCGCGGATCCAGCAAGCCGATGACGGTGCAGAAGATGTCGTTTGTCCGCGACCATGCCACGTCGTTTCAGATCGGCGCAGACGATAGAGGGCTTCTGAAGGGCTTCGATCTCCTTGCCGATCAACAGCAATCGGCATCGAGTTCGGTGGCGGTGCTGCTCTCGCCCCCGTGCGGGCGGGCGCGGGTGCCGGCATCGAAGCTCCAGTTCCTGCCCGCTGCGCAGGCATAGGCGGGCGTGCACCGCTGGCCGGTGCAACGCGCTGAATCACCTTTGCGCCTTCGGCTACTTCAGAAACTCAGGCGAGACGAGC
>JANNNE010000177.1:0-6367 GCA_031398385.1 Ideonella sp. | reverse complement strand
AAAATTTTTGGTGGGGGGGGGGGCGCCCCGGGGGGTTCCCCCCGACCAAAAAAAAAACCCCCCGGGCCGGGGCGCTGCGCGGGCGCGCCTCCCCCCGCGATTCCGACCGCCCCGCGCAACTCAACCCTTGTTGCCCTTCGCCTGCTCCAACATCGTCTCGGCGTTGCTGACCTCGAACTTGCCTGGCGCCTCGATGTTCAGGCTCTTGACGACACCATCGACCACCAACATCGAATAGCGCTGCGAACGCAGGCCCATGCCGCGTGCGCCGAGGTCAAGCGTGAGTCCGGTGGCCTTGGTGAAATCGGCACTGCCGTCGGCCATCATGCGGACCTTGCCGGCACTTTTCTGGTCACGCGCCCAGGCGCCCATCACGAACGCGTCGTTGACGGAGATACACCACACCTCGTCAACGCCCGCTGCACTCAGGGCATCCGCCTGCTTGATGTAGCTCGGAACGTGTTGCGCCGAGCAGGTCGGGGTGAAGGCACCAGGCAGAGCGAAGATCGCAACCGTCTTGCCGGCGGTGGCCTTGGCCACGTCGACCGGATTCGGGCCGATCGAGCAACCATTGCCTTCGACCTCGACGAATTCCTGCAGTGTGGCGGCGGGCAGCTTGTCACCAATTTTCAACATGTCATGCTCCTTCGGTTTGGTTCGAGAGGCCGGGCGGCCAAATGAAAACAGCCGGTCGCTGCAAATCGGCGTGCCGGCTGAGGTGTTGCAGGCGCATCATCAGGCCGCCTGCCACGGATTTTGTCAGACCTCGCGCGAGGCCTGGACCAGCTTGGTCACAACCCATGCCTTGGTCTTGGAGATCGGCCGGCATTCGGCGATCTCGACCATGTCGCCCATCTTGTATTCGCCCTTTTCGTCATGGGCGTGGTATTTGCTGGAGCGCGCGACGATCTTGCCGTACAGCTCGTGCTTGGTGCGGCGCTCGATCAACACGGTGACGGTCTTGTTGCGCTTGTCGCTGACGACCTTGCCGACCAGCGTGCGCGTATTCTTGACGACCGGTGCGGCTGCATCGGTGGTGGTCTCAGCAACGGCTTGACTGTTCATTTCGCAGCCTCTTCTTTCTTCTTCTGCGCCAGGATGGTCTTGGTGCGTGCGATGTCGCGCCTCGTCTTGCCCATCTGCGAGTGGTTGGTCAATTGCTGCGTGGCTCGCTGCATGCGCAGGCCGAAATGGGCCTTCAGCAGATCGCTGACCTCTTTGTCGAGGCCCGCGATGTCCTTGGCGCGGAGTTCAGATGCTTTCATCAATGTGCTCCTCAGGCGCCGACTTGGCGTGACACAAAGGTGCACTTCAACGGCAGCTTGGCTGCAGCCAGAGTGAACGCTTCGCGGGCCAGCTCTTCAGCGACGCCGTTGATTTCGTAGAGCACCTTGCCCGGCTGGATTTCGGCCACGTAGTACTCGGGATTGCCCTTGCCGTTGCCCATGCGGACTTCAGCGGGTTTCTGCGAAATGGGCTTGTCGGGGAAGATCCGGATCCAGATCCGGCCACCGCGCTTGACGTGGCGCGAGATCGCGCGGCGAGCCGCCTCGATCTGGCGCGCCGTCAGACGGCCACGCTCGGTGGCCTTCAGGCCGAAGTCGCCGAACGACACATTGGCACCACGGGTGGCGACACCGGTGTTGCGACCCTTTTGTTCCTTGCGGAATTTTCTGCGTGCGGGTTGCAGCATGATTTATTCTCCTTTGGGCGGCTCGGTGGCACCAGGTGCCACGGCCTTGCGCACGCGCTTGACAGCGGGCGTACGTGGGGCGCCGTCAGCCGAATCGGCCGGCTTGTCGGCACCTTCGGCAGCTGGAGCGCCGGTACGCGGGAAGCGATCCCCGGACGGTCCGCCCGGACGGCCGCGTCCCGGAGGTGCACCGGGGCGCGCATTGCGACGCGGACGACGATCGTCTTCGCTACCTTCGTTCTTGCTCGTCACGCCAGGCGACTCGCCATTGGCCAGTCGATCACCGCGGTAGACCCAGCACTTGACGCCGATCACGCCGTAGGTCGTCTTGGCTTCGGAAAATCCGTAGTCGATGTCGGCCTTCAGCGTGTGAAGCGGCACACGGCCTTCGCGATACCACTCGCAGCGCGCGATCTCGATGCCGTTCAGGCGGCCTGACGACATGATCTTGATGCCCTGCGCGCCCAGGCGCATCGCGTTCTGCATCGCGCGCTTCATCGCGCGACGGAACATGATCCGCTTCTCGAGCTGCTGGGTGATGCTGTCGGCAATCAGCTGTGCATCGATTTCAGGCTTGCGCACCTCCTCGATGTTGACAGCCACCGGCACGCCGAGGCGGCGTGTCAGTTCAGCCTTCAGGTTTTCGATGTCCTCGCCCTTCTTGCCGATCACCACACCCGGACGTGCCGAGAAAATGGTGATGCGGGCGTTCTTGGCCGGACGCTCGATCAGGATGCGCGAAACGGCCGCGCTTTTCAGGCGCACCTTCAGGTATTCGCGTACCTTCAGGTCTTCGGCCAGCATCGTGGCGAAGTTCTGGTTGTTCGCATACCAGCGCGACGCCCAGTTCCGCGTCACGGGCAGACGGAAACCGGTCGGATGGATTTTTTGTCCCATGGTGTTCCTGGTCTCTCAGTTGCCGACGGTGACGTAGATGTGACAGGTCGGCTTGCTGATGCGGTTGCCGCGGCCTTTGGCCCGTGCGGAAAAACGCTTCAGCGTGGCGCCCTGTTCGACGAAAATAGTCTTGATCATCAGCTCGTCGATGTCCGCACCGTCGTTGTGCTCGGCGTTGGCGATGGCCGACTCCAGGCATTTCTTGATGATGCCGGCGGCCTTCTTCGGCGTGAACGCGAGAATGTTCAGCGCCTGATCGACCTTCTTGCCGCGGACCATGTCTGCAACGATGCGGCCCTTGTCAGCCGACAGGCGAACACCGCGAACGATTGAATTGGTTTCCATCGTGGCGTCCTTATCTCTTGGCTTTCTTGTCGGCCGGGTGGCCCTTGAATGTGCGCGTCAGCGCAAATTCACCGAGCTTGTGGCCAACCATCTGGTCGGTGACATTCACCGGCACGTGTTGCTTGCCGTTGTGCACGGCAATTGTCACGCCGATGAAATCGGGAAGAATCGTCGAACGGCGCGACCAGGTCTTGATCGGCTTCTTGTCCTTGGTCGCGACCGCCTTTTCCACCTTGACTTGCAGGTGGTTGTCGACGAACGGACCTTTTTTTAGTGAACGGGTCATGTTTTAGCCCTGCTTACTTCTTGCGACGCGAGACGATGAACGTCTGCGTACGCTTGTTGCTGCGCGTGCGGTATCCCTTAGTCATCGTGTTCCACGGCGAGACCGGAACCTGACCTTCGCCGGTACGGCCTTCGCCGCCGCCGTGCGGGTGATCCACCGGGTTCATCGCGACGCCCCGCACGGTCGGGCGCTTGCCCTTCCAGCGGATTGCACCGGCCTTGCCGTACTGGCGCAGGCTGTGCTCTTCGTTCGACACTTCGCCGATGGTGGCGCGGCAATCGATGTGGATCTTGCGAACCTCACCCGAGCGCAGACGCAACTGGGCGTAGATGCCTTCGCGAGCCAGCAAGGTCACAGAAGCACCGGCCGAACGCGCAATCTGCGCGCCCTTGCCAGGCAACATCTCGATGCAGTGGATCGTCGAGCCGACCGGAATGTTGCGGATCGGCAGCGTGTTGCCGGCCTTGATCGGCGCTTCGGCGCCGCTCATGATCGTGGCGCCCACGTCCAGACCACGCGGCGCAATGATGTAGCGACGCTCGCCATCGGCGTAACACACCAGCGCGATATGCGCCGTGCGGTTCGGGTCGTATTCGATGCGCTCGACCTTGGCCGGGATCGCATCCTTGTTGCGCACGAAATCGACTACGCGATAGTGGTGCTTGTGACCACCGCCGCGGTGACGGATCGTGATGTGACCGTTGTGGTTGCGGCCGGCGTTCTGCATCTGCGGCTCAAGCAGCGACGCTTCCGGCTTGCCCTTGTGCAGGTGCGCGTGCACCACCTTCACCATGCCACGACGGCCTGGCGAGGTCGGTTTGATCTTGATGACGGCCATTACGCGCCCTCCCCGGCGAAGTTGAGCTCCTGGCCGGCCTTCAGCGAGACATACGCCTTCTTGACGTGATCGCGGCGGCCCATGAACCGACCAAATTTCTTGGCCTTGCCTTTTTGAACGACAGTCTGAACCGACTCGACCTCGACCTTGAACAGCAGCTCGACGGCTGCCTTGATCTCGGGCTTGGTGGCATCACGCAGAACCTTGAACAGGATCTGGTTGTGCTTCTCGGCGGTCATCGTTCCCTTTTCGGAAACGATCGGCGCGACCAGCACCTGAGCCAGCCGGTTCTCAGCAAATTTGACGGTGGTGCTCATGCCAGCATCTCCTTGAGTTGCTCGATGGCGGCCTTGGTCACCAGCACTTTTTTGTAGTGCACCAGCGACAGCGGGTCGGCATAACGCGGCTCGACCACCAGCACATTGACCAGGTTGCGCGAGGCCAGAAACAGGTTTTCGTCGACCGTGTCGGCAATCACCAGCACCGAATTCAGCCCCATGGCCTTGAACTTGGCAGCCAGCTGCTTGGTCTTGGGTGAATCGACGCCGAAGCTGTCGACCACCGCCAGCCGACCTTCCCGGGCCAACTGCGAGAGGATCGCAGCCATGCCGGCGCGATACATCTTCTTGTTGACCTTGTGCGTGAAGTTTTCGTCGGGGCGATTCGGGAAGATCCGACCGCCTCCACGCCACAGCGGCGACGAGGTCATACCGGCGCGTGCGCGGCCGGTGCCCTTCTGGCGCCACGGCTTCTTCGTCGAGTGCTTGACCTCGGCACGGTCGAGCTGGGCCCGGGTGCCTTGGCGCGCATTGGCCTGGAACGCCACGACGACCTGATGAACCAGGGCTTCGTTGTATTCGCGACCGAAAACGGTATCGGGTGCATCGACCTGCGAGGCCGACTGCCCTTGATCATTGAGGAGCTCGAGTTGCATCAGTTGGCTCCTTTCGGCTCGACAGCGGCCTTCGCCTTGACGGCGTGGCGAACCACCACGTGCCCATTCTTGGCACCCGGCACCGCGCCGCGGACCAGCAACAGCTGGCGCGCTTCGTCGATGCGGACGATGTCAAGGTTCTGAGTCGTCTTGGTCACGTCGCCGCGTTGGCCAGACATCTTCTTGCCCGGAAACACGCGGCCCGGATCCTGCGCCATCGAGATCGAGCCCGGCACGTTGTGCGAACGGCTGTTGCCGTGCGACGCGCGCTGCGACTTGAAGTTGTGACGCTTGATGGTTCCAGTGAAACCCTTACCAATCGAGGTGCCCTGCACGTCGACCAGTTGGCCGACGGCGAACAAGCCCACGCTCACTTGCGAGCCAGCCTTGTATTCGGCAGCGACTTCAGCGGGAACGCGAAACTCCTTCAGGATCCGGCCGGCTTCGACACCCGCCTTGGCGAGGTGGCCCGCTTCGGGCTTGTTGACTCGGGACGCCTTGCGCTCGCCGAATGCCACTTGAATAGCAGCATAGCCGTCAGTTTCGGCTGTCTTGACTTGAGCCACTCGGTTGTTGGACACGTCGAGCACGGTCACGGGAATGGCGTCGCCATCGTCCGTGAAGATGCGCATCATGCCCACCTTGCGGCCCAACAATCCCAGGCGATGGCCCGGATTCGTGGTCGTCATGGTTTTCTCCAGCCCCCGCACAGGGAGCCTTTGTTTCTAGGACCCGACATCGATTGGCCGGGCTGATGATTTGCAATCCGCGCACCTTGGCGCGCGGTTGCGGAAAAGCCTGCGATTATAGCAGCTGGAAATTGAGCTGCCAACCATTGGCGTCAAAACGACTTGAGCGATGGTCGCCCATCGCTCAAGCTGATCGCGGCTGAAGCCGCTCCTGCACGAAGCTGCTATTGCAGCTTGATCTCGACGTCTACACCGGCGGGGAGATCGAGCTTCATCAACGCGTCGACGGTCTTGTCGGTCGGGTCGACGATGTCCATCAGGCGCTGGTGGGTGCGGATCTCGAACTGGTCGCGCGATGTCTTGTTGACGTGCGGCGAGCGCAGGATGTCAAAACGCTGCATGCGCGTCGGCAAGGGCACCGGGCCCTTGACGATGGCGCCGGTGCGCTTGGCGGTGTCGACGATCTCGAGCGCCGACTGGTCGATGAGCTTGTAGTCGAACGCCTTGAGGCGGATGCGGATCTTTTGCTTGGTGGACATGGCGATTACTCCATGATCTTCGCAACGACGCCGGCACCCACGGTGCGGCCGCCTTCACGAATGGCGAAGCGCAGGCCTTCTTCCATCGCGATCGGGTTGATCAGCTTGACCGTGATGCTGACGTTGTCGCCCGGCATCACCATCTC
>JANNNE010000175.1:0-9005 GCA_031398385.1 Ideonella sp. | reverse complement strand
TTCTCGGCCGAGCAGCACAAGTTCGGCCCGTGGCAGCCGATTCAGGAGGCGCGAGAAAAAGGGGTGGCTCCGCCCAAGTGACGCCTCACCCCGCGATCATCAAGCGTCGCCGACGTCGGCATGGGCGTCCTGAGTGGAGTCCTGCAACCTCTCTGGCGATCTCCCGTATCCGCCATGGACACAGTGGTCGGCGTTTTGCTTTGTGCCGCAGTTTTGCCAAATTCTTGCCCTGCGACATTTCCGGCGCCGGGCCGGCACCGCAAGTGCACCCGCAAGCTGGCCAGCCGGTCTCGGATGAGCCGAGGCAAGAGGCGACAATGGTGCATGCGTTCGGCTACTCGGCGGCGCCAGGCTGCTTGATTCGTTGACCACCAGTCTGCTGCACCCGAGTGACAACCGACTCCCCTGAACGAAAGCCCGCCATGACCATTTCGAGCTTTGACGATCTCTTGCGTTCGGCGCGCGCTCAAGCTGAGCCGCAGCGTCTGCTGTTTGTTTTTGTCACGGCCGGTCTGCCGGACGACGCCACTGTCCAGGAGCGGACCCGTTTCGATGCCGGGCAAGGCGGCACGCTGACGCCCTTGATGTGTGTCGACAAGGCGCCTGAGGATCTGGACTCGTTTGAAGCGCTGCTGGCAGAATCGTGCGAGCTCGATCATGCCTGGGACATCGTGTTTGTCGCCGCGCTCGCCGGCACCGACGACGCCCGCCCAACTTCATTGGATGCTGAGGCTCCCTTGCAGCGCATGGTCGAATCGATCAAGTCGGGCAGCATCGGCGGCTTCATTCCGTTCGATGTGCAGGGTCATCCGGTCCAGTTCACCTGACCATCTTGGATTCCCGCCACAGCGCTGCACGGCGTCGCCCCCTCGCCTGCATCCGCAGGGCGGCCGCTGTAGACCGGCGCCGAATCGAAGGGCCCATCTCCGCTGTGGATGGACACTGACGCCGGCACAAAGCAGCCGCTGCGCACATCGAATACGTGAACTTCGCCGTCCTCGATCACCCAGTGCCAGCCGTGCAGCGTCAAACGCCCGGCCTCGACACGCTGGCGAACCATCGGGTAGGCCATCAGGCGCTCGAGCTGCAGCACCACCGAACGCTGCTCGGTGCGCCGCAGGGCTTCATCGGTCACCTGCACCGGCAACGCCGCCTCGCGCCCAAGCTCGAGCCATGCCTGCAAATTGGTGGCTTGCGGCGTGGCCTCTTCGTACAGCGCACGGATGCCGCCGCAGTGGCTGTGGCCGCAGACGATGATGCGCTCGACATTGAGCTTCAGCACAGCGAACTCGATTGCGGCGGCCGTGCCGTGGTAGCCGGCTGAACCGTCGTGAGGTGGCACGAACGCCCCGACGTTGCGAACCATGAAGACCTCACCCGGCCCGGTGCCCGTGAGGAGGTAGGGCACCAGGCGCGAATCGGAGCAGCCGATGAAGAGGATGCCCGGATGTTGGCCGTCCTTCGCGAGCGCCTGGAAGCGGCTTTCGACGGCTGGAAAGTAGTCGTCGTGAAACTGGCGCAGGCGCAGCAGCAGATCGTCGGGCATGTCGATGCTCCGCAGCTATTGGACCAGCGGCGTGTTGGCCGCTTCCAGATCGACGCCTTCGACATCTGCCTGGCCTGCCAGCAGCTGCATGCACTGGCGCAAGGCCGTGACCCAGGATTGCTGGCGCAGCGCCATTGCAACGGCGCCTCGCACCGCCTCGAACGGCTGCTGCACGCCGCCTTCACGCTCCAGCACCTCGACCACATGCAGCCCGAACCGACTGTGCACCAGCCGGGGCAGCACGCCAATTTCGACGTGGCCGAACAGCTCGCGTGCAAACTCGGGAGCGCAGTCTTCGGGAGCCAGCCAACCCAACTCACCCCCTTGCTGGCCGCTCGGGCAATTCGACAGCTCGCGGGCCGACCGACCGAAGCCGTCACTCGCCGTTCCATCATGGCAACGAACGTCGAGCAGGCAGGTCTCGGCGCGATTGCGCAGCGCGACCACGTCCATGCCAGGCGTCACGGCAAAAAGGATATGGCGAACCTGCAGCTTTTCGCCGGTGCGATAGCGGGCCAGGTGAGCGGCGTGGTGACGCTCGCAGGCTTCGTCCGACGGTTCGGGCAGACGCAGTTCGGCTTCCAGCCACTCGTCGATGGCCTGCGAGGCGGCTTCGCTGATCACCCCGTCGATCGGTGGGGCATCGCTGGCATCGAGCAGGCCGGCGCTGATGGCGGCCTGCCGCAACAGCTCGGTACTGGCTCGCTGACGAAGCGCTTCCACCGACAGCTCTTCGGACTCGCTGTTCAGCGCCACGCCGTTGATTCGCGCAACACGGACAACGCTGGCTTGTGCCGCAGCGCTGAGATTGACAGTCTCGACCAACATGCTTTTCTCCGGTGAAGCTCAGACGCCTGCGCCGGGCTGGCGCGGCTCGTTGTGACCAGCCGGCACGTTGAGCCGCCGGCTGCGCACCACCTGGTGCGGACGAAACAGGAAAGTGATGGTGGCGAACCCGCTCCACACATGGACCAGGCGGCTGAACGGAAACAGCAGAAAGATCGTCATGCCGAACACGATGTGAAAGAGATAGGGCCAGGGCAGACCGCTGAGCACTGTCCCATCGACCGGACGCAGCGTGACGATGCGTTGCGCCCAGTCGGCAAGGATCACCATCGTGCTGCCGTCGGCGTGCTGCCACGAGAACGGCAACGTGATCATGCCCACCACCAGTTGCACCCACAAGATCACCAGGATCGCGATGTCGGTGCGATGACTGGTCAGCCGGATCCGCGGATCGAAGACGCGCCGATAGAGCAGCATCGACAGGCCGACGAAGCAGACCGCGCCGGCAATGCCGCCCGCCACGACGGCCAGCATCTGCTTGGTGCCGGCGCTCATGAAGATGCCGTATACCGCGTGCGGCGTAAACAGCCCGATCAGGTGGCCGAAGAACAGGAACAGGATGCCGAAGTGGAACAGGTTGCTGCCCCAGCGCAGCAGGCCGGCGCGCAGCAGTTGCGATGAATCGCTTTTCCAGCTGTATTGGTTCTGGTCGAAGCGGATCAGGCTGCCCATGATGAATACGGTGAAGCACACGTACGGGTAGACCTGGAAAAGAAAACCGTACACGCCGTTCATGACGATGCTCCCGTGGTGGTGGACATCGCACTCTTGCGAACGATGTGAACCGGTTGCGCCTGCCCCGGCCTGGCCTGGCCCTTGGACGAACAGCCGTCGAAGACAACCGGCTCGGCCCAACTCTCGTCCAGTGGCTCCTCGACAGTCGGCTTGACGGCCTGGGCCTGTTCACCAGCCAGCTCGATCAGCGCACCGAGCACGCTGGCATAAGCACTCCCACGGTGCCGCAACGCGCCGAAGATGGCGTTGAAGATGTGCGACATCTCGCCGAGAAAGGCCTTCGCTTCGCGCGCCGGCTGGGTCGATACGAATTCGAGCACAGCCGGCAGATAGTCGGGCAGCTCGCCTTCGGTCAATATCAGGCCGGCCTTCTCGTAGGTCTGGCCCAGGTCGATCATCGCCGGCCCGCGTTCACGCGAGTCGCCATGCACGTGTTCGAACAGATGAAGCGACGTGCCGCGGCCTCGGTCGAACAGTTCGACGTAGGCGGACTCGGCTTCAAGCGGCTCAGCGCGTCCCAGCGCAAGCAGCAAGGTGTCGAGTTCGGACAAACGTGCGTCGGATAACGCGCGTTCATTGCGCAGCAATTCGCGCATCTCGGGCAAATGGGACCGCATGGTCGAATCGGGATAGCCGAGCACGGCGGCGAGCACACGCAAGCTCTTGGACATCGGCCGGGGTGTTTTCTTGTCGAACATGATCAGATCTCCGCCTTGATGGGAATCGTGCGCTTCTTGTCGCCGCCGAACAGACTCGTTTCGCTGCTGCCTTCCGAGCAGCCGTTGCCGAAGGTGAAGCCGCAGCCACCCCGCACGTTGAAGGTGTTCTCGGCATATTCACGGTGCGTCGTCGGGATCACGAAGCGGTCTTCGTAGTTGGCGATCGCCATCACGTGGTACATGTCTTCCACTTGGGCCTGGCTGATGCCGACCTGCTTGAGCACCTCCTGATTGATGCGGCCATCGACGTGTTTCTCACGCTGGTAGGCGCGCATCGCCAGCATGCGTTCGAGCGAGCGCACAACCGGCACCGTGTCGCCTGCAGTCAAAAGGTTGGCCAGGTACTTGACCGGAATGCGCAGCTGTTTGACGTCGGGGATCTCGCCGTTCGCACCGACGTGCCCCGCATTGGCGGCCGCGCTGATCGGCGATAGCGGCGGTATGTACCAGACCATCGGCAGGGTGCGGTACTCGGGGTGCAGCGGCAGGGCCACCTTCCATTGCACCGCCATCTTGTAGACCGGGCTCTTGCGCGCGGCCTCCATCCACTTGTCGGGGATGCCGTCGAGCTGTGCCTGCGCAATCACTTTCGGATCGAAAGGGTCGAGAAAAATGTCGAGCTGTGCCTGGTACAGATCACGGTCGTGCTCGACGCTCGCTGCGGCCTGGATGCGGTCGGCGTCGTACAACAATACGCCCAGGTAACGAATACGGCCGACGCAGGTTTCGCTGCACACCGTCGGCTCGCCGGCTTCGATGCGCGGATAACAGAAGGTGCACTTCTCGGCCTTGCCGCTCTTCCAGTTGTAGTAGATCTTCTTGTACGGGCAGCCACTGACACACATGCGCCAGCCGCGGCACTTGTCCTGGTCGATCAGCACGATGCCGTCTTCCTCGCGCTTGTAGATCGATCCCGACGGACACGATGCCACACACGCCGGGTTGAGGCAGTGTTCGCACAGCCGCGGCAGGTACATCATGAAGGTGTTCTCGAACTGGCCGAGCATGTCTTTCTGCACCTGCTCGAAACCTTCGAGGTTCTTGTCCTTGCTGCGCTTGGCAAACTCGCCGCCGAGGATTTCCTCCCAGTTCGGACCCCAGACGATCTTGTCCATCTGCTTGCCGGTGATCAGGCTGCGCGGCCGGGCCGTCGGCGTGGCCTTCATCTCTGGCGCGGACTGCAGGTGCTGGTAGTCGAAGGTGAAGGGCTCGTAGTAGTCGTCGATCTCGGGCAGGTTCGGATTCGCGAAGATGCGCATCAGCAGCTTCCACTTCGCCCCCTGACGCGGCTCGATCTTGCCATTGGCCTTTCGCACCCAGCCACCGTTCCACTTGTCCTGGTTCTCCCACTCCTTCGGATAGCCGATTCCCGGCTTGGTCTCGACGTTGTTGAACCAGGCGTACTCCATGCCGGGCCGACTGGTCCAGACGTTTTTGCAGGTGACCGAACAGGTGTGGCAACCGATGCATTTGTCGAGATTCAGCACCATTCCGATCTGGGCGCGAATTTTCATGCCACTTCTCCTTCTGCCTGCACCTTCGGGATCAGTTCATCTGCAACCGGCGTATCGAGCCAGTCGACCTTGTTCATCTTGCGAACCACCACGAATTCGTCGCGGTTGGTGCCGATGGTCCCGTAGTAATTGAAGCCGTAGCTGAACTGAGCGTAGCCGCCGATCATGTGCGTCGGCTTGAGCACGATTCGGGTCACCGAGTTGTGGATGCCGCCGCGCGCGCCGGTGATCTCGGAGCCCGGTGTGTTGACGATCTTTTCCTGCGCGTGATACATCATCACCATGCCGGGCTTGACACGCTGGCTGACCACTGCGCGGGCTGCGATCGCGCCGTTCAGGTTGAACAGCTCGATCCAGTCGTTGTCTTCGATGCCGACCGACCTGGCGTCGTCCTCGCTCAGCCACACGCAGGGCCCGCCGCGGCTCAGCGTGAGCATCAACAGGTTGTCGGTGTAGGTCGAGTGGATGCCCCACTTCTGGTGCGGCGTGATGAAGTTCAACGCGATCTCGGGGTTGCCGTTCGGCTTGATACCCTTGATGCCGGCCGTGGTCTTCAGGTCGACCGGCGGACGGTAGCTGGTGAAACCTTCGCCGAATGCGATCATCCACGGGTGATCCATGTAGAACTGCTGGCGCCCGGTCAGCGTGCGACACGGGATCATCTCGTGCACGTTGGTGTAGCCGGCGTTGTACGAGACCGTCTCGCTCTCGATGCCGCTCCAGGTCGGCGAGCTGATGATCTTGCGCGGTTGCGCCTGGATGTCGCGGAAGCGGATCTTCTCGTCCTCGCGGTGGATTGCCAGGTGGGTGTGGTCGAGGCCGGTCTGCTTGCCCAGCGCCTGCCAGGCCTTGACGGCAACGTGGCCGTTGGTCTCGGGGGCCAGTTGCAGGATCACCTCGCAGGCGTCGATGTCGGTTTCGATCCTCGGCATGCCGCAGGTCACGCCTTCGGCGCTGACGAGCCCGCTCAATTCACCGAGTTGCCTGACTTCGGTCTGCGTATTCCAGGCGATCCCCTTGCCGCCGTTGCCAACCTTGTTCATCAGCGGGCCGAGCGCGGTGAAACGTTTGTAGACATTCGGATAGTCACGCTCGACCACCTGCATGTTCGGGGCTGTCTTGCCGGGAATCAGCTCGCACTCGCCCAGCTTCCAGTCCTTGACTTCGAAGGGCTGCGCCAGTTCGGACGGGCTGTCGTGCATCAGCGGCGTCAGCACGAGTTCGCGCTCCACACCAAGGTGGCCGACGCAGACTTCGCTGAATTTCTTCGCGAAGCCCTTGTAGATGTCCCAGTCGCTGCGCGATTGCCAGGCCGGATCGACCGCCGTCGACAGCGGGTGGATGAACGGGTGCATGTCGCTGGTGTTGAGGTCGTTCTTCTCGTACCAGGTGGCGGTCGGCAGCACGATGTCGCTGTACAGACAGGTCGTGCTCATGCGGAAGTCGAGTGTGACCAGCAGATCGAGTTTTCCTTCGGGGGCCTTGTCGTGCCAGACAACTTCAGTCGGCTTGGCTTCTTCCCGGCCGGTGCCGGGCCGCCCCAAGCCGGCCGGACCCCCATGGGGGGCGGCGCGTAGCGTCTGGGGGCTGTCATCACCCAGATCCATGCCCTGCACGCCGTTGCTGGTACCCAGCAGATGCTTCAGGAAATACTCGTGGCCCTTGCCGCTGGAGCCGAGGATGTTCGAGCGCCAGACAAACATGTTGCGTGGCCAGTTGTCCGGGTGGTCTGGATCGGTGCAGCTCAGCTTCAGCGTTCCGTCCTGCAGCGCCTTCACCGCATAGTCCTTCGGCGCCAGGCCCGCCGCTTCTGCGTCACGCACCACCTGCATCGGATTGGTCTGGAGTTGCGGCGCCGAAGGCAGCCAGCCCATGCGCTCGGCGCGCACGTTGTAGTCGATCATGCTGCCGGCATAAAGCTTCTTGTCGGCCAGCGGCGAGAGCACTTCTTCCATGCCGAGCTTCTCGTAGCGCCACTGGTCGGTGTGGGCATAGAAGAAGCTGGTGCTGTTCATCTGGCGCGGCGGGCGCACCCAGTCCAGCGCGAAGGCCAGCGGCGTCCAGCCGGTCTGCGGGCGCAGTTTTTCCTGGCCCACATAGTGTGCCCAGCCACCACCAGACTGGCCGATGCAGCCGCACATCATCAGCATGTTGATGACGCCGCGGTAGTTCATGTCGCTGTGGTACCAGTGGTTCATCGCCGCGCCGATGATCACCATCGACTTGCCATGCGTCTTGTGCGCGTTCTCGGCGAACTGAGTGGCAACCGTGATCAGCTGGGCGCGTGGCGTTCCGGTGATGCGTTCCTGCCAGGCCGGCGTGTAGGGCGTATCGTCATCGAAGCTCTGCGCAGCGAGCTCGCCGGGCAGGCCGCGCGCGATGCCGTAGTTCGCCACCTGCAGGTCAAACACCGTGGCGACCAGCGTCTCGCGCTTCTCGCCTTCCTTGCCGAGCGAGATGCGTCGCACGGGCACGGTTCGCACCAGCACGTCGGTGTTGCTGCCGGCGAGATCGTTGTTCTGGAAGTTCGGGCTGACGACGCCGCCGAAGTACGGGAAGCCCACCTTGGCGGTGTCAGTCGTTGGATAGTCCCCTTCCATCACCGACAGTTGCAGCTTGACCTTGTTGCCGTGTCGCGCTTCCTTGGCTTCAAGGTTCCACTGCCCTTCGTCGGCGCGACCGTCCGGGCCCCAGCGAAAGCCGATCGCGCCGACCGGCAGAACCACCTTGCCGACTTCGTCGAAGGCGACCGTCTTCCATTCGGGGTTGTTCGCCTGCCCGAGCTTGCCGTTGAAGTCGGATGCCCGCACGTAACGGTCGGGCACGGTGATGACTTCGCCGCTGGGCAGCGTATGTTCCTTCAGCATCACCAGCATCGGCATGTCGGTGTAGCGGCGCACATAGTCGTCGAAATACGCGCTGCGTTCACCTTGGTCGGGGAAATAGAACTCCTTCAGGATCACGTGGCCCATCGCCATTGCGACGGCCGCGTCGGTGCCCTGCTTGGGATTCATCCAGATGTCGGCGAGCTTGGCAACTTCGGAATAGTCGGGCGTCACTGCCACCGTCTTGGTGCCCTTGTAGCGAACTTCGGTGAAAAAGTGGGCATCGGGCGTGCGTGTCTGCGGCACGTTGGAGCCCCAGGCGATGATGAAACTGGAGTTGAACCAGTCTGCCGATTCGGGCACGTCGGTCTGTTCGCCCCAGACCTGCGGGCTGGCCGGCGGCAGGTCGCAGTACCAGTCGTAGAAGCTCATGCACACGCCACCGATCAGGCTGAGGTAGCGCGAGCCGGCGGCGTAGCTGACCATGCTCATCGCCGGAATCGGCGAAAAGCCGATCACGCGGTCGGCGCCGTGCCGTTTGATCGTATAGACGTTGGCCGCCGCGACGATCTCGTTGACCTCATCCCAGTTCGACCGGACGAATCCACCCAGCCCGCGCACCTGCTGGTAGTCGCGCTTCTTTGCATCGTCTTCGACGATCGACGCCCAGGCGTCGACCGGATCGTGCGCCAAGCGGGCCGCGCGCCAGCTCTTCAACAGCCGACCGCGCACCATCGGGTACTTGACGCGGTTCGCGCTGTACAGGTACCAGCTATAGCTGGCGCCGCGCGCGCAGCCGCGCGGCTCGTGGTTGGGCATG
>JANNNE010000140.1:0-3726 GCA_031398385.1 Ideonella sp. | reverse complement strand
CTGCGCGCCCGAGTTCCAGCTCGCCACGCGACCATCTCGGTCGAGCATGAAGATGGCATAGTCGATCACGGCGTCGACAAGCAGCCTGTAACGCGTCTCGGGATCGAAACCGTTGGTCAAATCGTCCTGGTTTGCCATTTGCCAGTGATCCTGCCTTCTCGTGCTCGAGCGCTGGTGCCCCGCGCGACGACCTGGTTTCTTGCGAGGCGACAACAGCCGGGTGTGCTGCAATGATGCCAGCTTGAGGCAGGTTGCTCGGGCTTGTCCGGACCCGGACATGTTCTGAAGCCACCCAGCCGCTGTCGGGTGGCGAGTCGGTGGCAGCTCTCTGGCGCGGTGACCCGGTCGCCCCCGAGTGCCCGCATCGACGCGTGGTGTCCTGTCGTGACGCCAGCCGGTGTGCATCTTTTCACGGCCCTGCAGGCTGACCACCACCGGGCCACGACATCCCTCGCAGGCGTCGACCCGCCGGGACACGGGAAATCCCGGTTGCACGACGTCTAGTTTTCGGGTACTGTATACAGAATCCAGTAGACAAGATGACCGCGCAGCTCCTCAAGCTCCAACCCGCCCCCGACCTCGTCGATCAGGTCTACCGTGCGCTGCTCGACGCAATCAGCGATGGCAGCCTGACGCCGGGTTCACGCATCACGCAGGAAGACCTGGCCGATCGATTCGCGGTGTCGCGGCAACCGGTGCTGCAGGCCTTGCGCCTGCTGAAAAAGGACGGGCTGGTGCTGGATGCGCCGGGCCGTGGCTTGTTGGTGGCGCCGCTGGATGCGCACTGGATCAGCCATGTCTACGAGGTTCGCGGCGCGCTCGATGGGCTGGCGGCGCGGCTGGCGGCGGGGCGGCGCGCAGCGATCGATCCGCGCCTGCTCGAGCGCGGCCGCAAGGCGGCGCGCGGTCGCAGCATCAAGGCAATGATCGAGGTCGACATTGCATTCCACAACGCCGTCTACGCCGCGTCGGGCAACCCGCTGATCGAGCAGAGCGCCTCGCTGCACTGGGTGCACCTGAAGCGTGTGATGGGCGCGGTGCTGCAGTCGTCGCCGCAGCGCGAAGCGATCTGGGACGAACACCAGGCCATTGCCGACGCCATCGCGGCCGGCGACACCGAACAATCCGTCGCTCTGATCGAGCGGCACGGCCGGCAGGCACGCGAGAACCTGCTTGGTCTGCTTTCCCATGTACTCGCAGATTTGTCGAAGACCACACCATGAACCTCAGCCCAGCCCAGCTCGAACAGTTCGACCGCGACGGTTACCTGTTTTTCCCCGGCCAGTTCAGCGCCGACGAAACCCGCACCTTGACCGACGCCGTGCCGGAACTCTACAGCCGCCGCGAGGCCTACAACGTGCGCGAGAAAGGCAAGGATGCGGTGCGTACCAATTTCGCCGCGCACCTGATCAGCGAACCCTTCGCCAGGCTGGCACGCCACCCGCGCATGGTCGAGCCGGTGGAGGAGTTGCTCGGTGAAAAGTTGTACATGCACCAGTTCAAGATCAACGGCAAGATGGCCTTCGAAGGCGACGTCTGGCAGTGGCACCAGGACTACGGCACCTGGCTCAACGACGACCAGATGCCGACCGAGCGCGCGATGAATGTCGCGATCTTTCTCGACGACGTGAACGAATACAACGGCCCGCTGATGTTCATCCCCGGCAGCCACAAGAAGGGCGTGATCGATGCGAAACACGACCTGACGACAACCAGCTATCCGCTGTGGACGGTCGACAACGCGTTGATCGCGCAGCTGGTCGAGCGGGCCGGTGGCAAGGATGGTGGCATCGTCTCGCCGAAGGGCCCGGCCGGCTCGATGATCCTGTTCCACAGCTGTCTGGTGCATGCATCGGGGTCGAACCTGTCGCCGTTCAACCGGGTCGCGGTCTACCTGAGCCTGTGCGCGGTCAGCAACCACATCCGGCGCTTCAAGCGGCCGGAGTTCATCGCACACCGTGATTTCACGCCGATCGAGTGCCTGCCCGACGACTGCCTGCTGCGCGACTACCCGGTCGATCTCCCGTGGAAGGATGGCCTGCCGGCCACCGCGCTGATCACGACGGCCGACGATCAAAGGAAGGCAGCATGAGCCTGTACAACCAGCTCCGTCAACGCGCCGCCGAGCAGCGTCCGATCCGCATTGGCCTGATCGGCGCCGGCAAGTTCGGCTCGATGTATCTGGCGCAGATTCCGCGCACACCGGGTGTGCATCTGGTCGGCATCGCCGACCTGTCGCCGGATGCGGCGCGTGCCAACCTGGCCCGGGTAGGCTGGCAGGCCGAGCGCACGCAGGCCGCGAGCCTCGACGACGCGGTGCGTCGCGGCAGCACCTTCATCGGTGACGACTGGCAGGCGTTGGTCAGCCATCCGGCGATCGACATCATCGTCGAATGCACCGGCCACCCGATCGCCGCGGTCGAACATTGCCTGCGCGCCTTCGACCACAAAAAGCATGTGGTCAACGTGACGGTCGAGGCGGATGCGTTCTGCGGTCCGTTGCTGGCGCAGCGTGCGGCAGCGGCCGGCGTGATCTATTCGCTGGCCTTCGGCGACCAGCCGGCGCTGATTTGCGACCTGGTCGACTGGGCCCGCACCTGCGGCTTTCCGGTCGTCGCGGCCGGGCGTGGCCACAAATGGCTGCCGCATTTCAGCGAATCGACCCCCGACACGGTGTGGGGCAACTATGGCCTGACCCCCGAGCAGGCGAAGCGTGGCGGCCTGAATCCGAAGATGTTCAACAGCTTCCTCGATGGCTCGAAGCCGTCGATCGAGTCGACCGCGGTGGCCAACGCGACCGGGCTGAGCGTGCCGAGCAACGGCCTGTTGTATCCGCCGGCCAGCATCGACCAGATCCCGTCGGTGATGCGCCCGGTGGGCGAGGGTGGTGTGCTCGAACGCAAGGGCATGGTCGAGGTGGTGTCGTCGCTGCAGACCGACGGCACCCCGATCGACTACGACATCCGGATGGGCGTGTTCGTCACGGTCGAGGCCGAGACCGACTACATCAAGAACTGCTTCGAGGAATACAACGCCAAGACCGACGACAGCGGGCGTTATTTCACGCTGTACAAACGCTGGCACCTGATCGGGCTGGAGGTCGGCATGTCGGTCGCGAGCGTCGCGTTGCGCGGCGAGGCCACCGGTGTGGCGCAATGCTGGAACGCCGACGTCGTCGCGACCGCGAAACGCGACCTGAAGCCGGGCGACATGCTCGACGGCGAAGGTGGCTACACGGTCTGGGGCAAGTTGCTGCCGGCCGAAGCCTCGGCTGCGATGGGCGGCCTGCCGCTCGGCCTGGCACACGACGTCAAGGTCGTGCGGCCGGTCAGAAAGGGGCAGAGCCTGTCGTGGGCCGATGTCGCGATCGACACCTCGACCGACGCCTACCGCTTGCGCCGCGAGATGGAAGGTCTGTACGCTGCTCCGCAGCTGAAATCGGCCTGAAGGAAGTCAGTCTGAAAGTGCGACGAGCGGCTGTACGCCGCTCGTCGAAGCGGCCGCGCAGTGTCCCGGGCGGCCAGTCGGCGACGATCAGCGCAACATCGCCAGCAGTGCCTTGGCCGCCGGTGCGGAAGAAGCCGGGTTCTGCCCGGTGACCAGGTTGCCGTCTGTCACGACATGAGATTCCCAGTCGGCGCCCTTCGAATAGCGACCACCTTTGTCCTTCAGCATGTCTTCGACCAGGAACGGCACGACATCGGTCAGGCCGGCTGCCTTTTCTTC
>JANNNE010000092.1:0-1903 GCA_031398385.1 Ideonella sp. | reverse complement strand
ATAACACGGCAGCACGTTCGCGACGCTCGAATTCGGCTCGCGTTCCTCGCGGATCGCGGTGAAGAACTCACGATCCTGCAGCTCGATGCCGTTCATCGAAACCGCCACCTTGGACACGTCGATCTGTTCGTCCTTGCCATTGAACAAATCGTCGTAACGCGCCAGGTAGGTACCGGTGTCGCCGATGTAGCGGAAGAAGGTGCCGAGCGGGCCGTCGTTGTTGAAGCTCAGGCTCAGCGTGCAGATCGCGCCGGTGCTGGCCTTCAGCTGGATCGACATGTCCATCGCGATCCCCAGTGTCGGATGGATCGGCCCCTGCACCGCGTTGGCCTGCACGATCTCGCCTCCGGCCTGGTAGGCGAAAAGATCCACGGTGTGTGCCGCGTGGTGCCACAACAGGTGGTCGGTCCAGCTGCGCGCCTGGCCCAGCGCATTCATGTTGGTACGACGGAAGAAATAGGTTTGCACATCCATCTGCTGGATGTTGAATTCGCCGGCCGTGATCCGGTTGTGCACCCACTGGTGGCTGGGGTTGAAACGGCGGGTGTGGCCGACCATCGCGACCAGGCCGGTGCTTCTTTGCAGCGCGGCGACTTCTTCTGCGCCTGCCAGCGTATCGGCCAGCGGAATTTCGACTTGCACGTGTTTGCCGGCTTTCATACAGGCGATGCTTTGCTCGGCGTGCATCTGGGTCGGTGTGCACAGGATCACCGCGTCGACTTCCTTGATCGCCAGGCTGTCGGCCAGGTCTGTTGTCACGTGCTCGATGCCGTACTTGTCGGCGACCGCGCGGGTCTTCTCCAACTCGCGGCTGACCAGCGAGACGACTTCGACACCGTCGATATTCTTGATGCCGTCCAGGTGCTTGATGCCGAAGGCGCCGGCACCAGCCAGTGCCACCTTGATCGTTTTGCTCATGTCGATTTCTCCGTTGCGAGCTGCGAACCGCAGCTCATGCGTTTTCAAGAATCAGGTGGCCCACTGCCGTGTTGGACGCCGGCACGTGGAAAAAGCGGTGCCGCACAGTGGGCTTCGCACCGCCGGCGGTATCGGCCATCGCGCCGCGCGCGATCAACCACATCACGAGTTCGATGCCTTCCGACCCGGCTTCACGCACGTATTCGATGTGCGGCACCTTCGACAAACCGTCGGGATCGGCGATCAGGCGATCGAGAAAGCGGTTGTCCCAGTCCTTGTTGATCAGCCCGGCCCGTGGCCCCTGCAGCTGATGGCTCATGCCGCCGGTGCCCCAGATCTGCACATTCAAGGGTTCGTCGTAGCTTTCGATCGCGCGGCGGATCGCCTGGCCGAGCATGAAGCAGCGTCGGCCCGATGGCACCGGGTACTGCACCACGTTGACCGCGAACGGAATCACCGGGCAGGGCCAGGCCTTGGGGCTGCCACACATCAGGTTGAGCGGCACGGTCAGGCCGTGATCGACGTCCATCTTGTTGACGATGGTCAGGTCGAAGTCATCCTGGATCACCGATTGGGCGATGTGCGAAGCCAGGTCCGGATGGCCGATCACCTTGGGCACCGGACGCGGACCCCAGCCTTCGTCGGCGGGTTGGAACTCGGCCGCGGTACCGATTGCGAAGGTCGGGATCATGTCGAGGCTGAAGGCGGTCGCATGGTCGTTGAAGACCAGAAAGATCACATCCGGCGGGTTGTCCTTCATCCACTGGCGCGAGAACTCATAGCCCTTGAACAGCGGTTGCCAGTAGGGCTCTTCGGTCTTGCCGAGATCGATCGCCGCGCCGATGGCTGGCACATGCGAGGTGTAGACGGATGCGGAAATGTGCGCCATGGGTCAGGACTCCTTCTTGATCTTGCCGGCCGCGCCCTGCGGCTGCCGATGGGCCTGCGCGTCGCCATCCTCGCCGACCACGCGGTTGCCATCGAC